>JBDUDE010000424.1:0-1919 GCA_040003105.1 Mucilaginibacter sp.
AGGGAGCAACCGGTGCTGCAGAAAAAGGGTGATGACCTGCGCATTGATTGGGGCTACATGTATGTAGCGGTTCCAAGCCCAACCGGTGCAGTTCAGTATATTACGCCGCAAAGCGATGCTGTAAACTCATTTTTGAACAAAGGCGTGAATACCACTGTTACCAAAGGCCGTCAGTTGTCTTTAAACACCGTACTTGATTTTGGCAGCATTGGCACAACAGCAAAAGATAAGTTTGTTGAGGTGGGTTATGACGATATCTACTCGGTGCAATACTTTAAGCAAAACCTGAAACCCTGGTGGAAAACTAGCGGCGCAACCATCGAAACAGAGTTGAATACAGCCGCAACTGAATATGCCTCCGTTATGCAAAAATGCGATGCATTTAACCATGGCATGTATAGCGCTGCCATGAAAGCCGGCGGTAAAAATTACGCCGATTTATGTGTGATGGGTTATCGCCAGAGTATTGCAGCACACCAGTTGCTAAAAAGCCCGCAAGGGACAATCTTATTTTTATCGAAAGAAAACTTCAGCAATGGCTCTATCAATACCGTGGACGTTACTTATCCGTCAGCGCCCTTGTATTTGATATACAATCCGCGATTGCTGGAAGGTATGTTAAACGGCATCTTTTTTTATTGCGAAGGTAAAGCCTGGGGCCATGATTTTGCTGCGCACGACTTGGGCACTTACCCGCTTGCAAACAGCCAGACTTATGGCGAAAATATGCCGGTTGAAGAATCAGGCAATATGATAATCCTGACGGCCGCCATAGCAAAGGCTGATGGCAATCCCTCGTATGCTAAAAAGCACTGGAAAACTTTGAGCACCTGGGCCAATTATTTGAGCGAAAACGGCTTCGACCCCGGTAACCAGCTTTGTACCGACGACTTTGCAGGCCACCTTGCCCGTAACGCCAACTTATCAGTTAAAGCCATCGTAGCCCTTGGTGCATATGCCGATTTAGCCGATAAATTGGGCCAAAAAGCCGTCGCACAAAAATATAAGGCCATCGCACTTGACATGGCAACCCGCTGGCAAAAACTTGCCGATGCCGGCGACCATTACTCGCTGGTGTTTGAAAAGAAAGATACCTGGAGCCAGAAATATAACCTGGTTTGGGATAAAGTTTTAGGCCTTCATTTATTCCCGCCTGCCGTTTATAAAAAGGAAATAGATTATTACTTAACCAAACAAAACGAATTTGGCTTACCGCTGGATAGCCGTAAAACCTACACAAAATCCGACTGGATATTGTGGACCGCTGCGTTGGCCGATAACCCGAAAGATTTTAAAGCGTTAATTGACCCGGTTTACAAATACGCGACAGAAACGCCAACCCGTGTTCCACTGAGCGACTGGCACGAAACTACCAACGGCAAAATGGTTGGTTTCCAGGCACGCAGTGTTGTAGGGGGCTATTTTATGAAGCTTCTGGAAAATAAATGGGTGAAATAAATCTTACCGGGAGGTTGTTTCAGAAACCAAATTACTACGCTGAAATGGTTATACGAAAGTGACTCCACCGGGTGCTTAAGTAAATTAAAAGAAAAAGAGGCTGTTCATTATTCATGATACAGCCTCTTTCTATTTTTAATCAGTGTCCTATACCTGGCCTGGTCAATTAACCTAAACCAATTTTCCCAGTGCTTCTTTCAAGCGTTTCATCGCTTCAATCAGCTTATCCTCGGCAGCTGCGTAGCTAATGCGGATTGATTTTTTATCACCGAATGAATCGCCGCCTACTGTTGCCACGTGGCCTTCTTCTAAAAGGAATATCGCCAGCTCGTCGGCATCGTTAATGGTTTTACCATTGTAGCTCTTTCCGAAGAACGAAGTAACGTCCGGGAAGAAATAAAACGCGCCTTCGGGCAGGTTAACTTTTATGCCGTCGATATCTTTTAATAAACCGTAAACCA
>JBDUDE010000388.1:0-6359 GCA_040003105.1 Mucilaginibacter sp.
ATGGCATTAACAATATCATGACGGATTCCCAGATTAATAAATGGGTTCATGAATTTAAATAACGGATTTAACTACATCGTCAAATCGGCCGCAAAGGTATACTTTATTTTCTATAATTCAAATAGCTATTTTAATAATTATGATAATCGCAATTTAGCAGCGAAATAAACCTGTCGACTTGTAGCATTTATGGCAATGGCGCCGCTATTTTTTATGAGATGCATATCGCGGAATCAATCATTTTTTCTACATTTATATTAATTAACAAACCAACACACTTAAACCTTTTTACCATGAATACACTACAAAACGGATCGACCGGCGGCGAGGTAACCATGTTGCAACGCGCACTTTCATTATTAGGCTATAATTGCACCGTAGATGGCGACTTTGGTCCGGGAACACAGGCAGCAGTCGAGCAGTTTCAAACCGCACAGGGCCTTACAGCCGATGGGGTAGCCGGCCCCGATACATGGGGCGCTTTGGATAACCTTGCGCCGCAGGGGATGGATATTTACCACGGCGACAGCATAACATGGGGCAGTCTTTCACCACATATACAATTCGTTTACTGCAAATGCAGTCAGGGAGCTACTTATAAAGACCCCATGTTTACCAGTAACGTTAATTCGGCTAAGGGCAAAGGAATTATTGTAGGCGCCTATCATTTCCTTACGTTTGCCGATTCGGCACAGAACCAGGCAAATAATTTTTTGAGCGGAGGCTTTGATTTTTCGGCGCCTGGCTCATTGCCACCCGCTTTGGATGTGGAGTGGCAGGTAGGCAGCGATGATGCAGAAACCGACGAGCTTAACCAGTTTATTACCGATAATAAAGATGCCTGCGTACAAATTATTGCTGACTGGCTTGATATAGTAGCGACACAAACCGGGCGCACACCCGTAATTTATACAGCTAAAGGCTTTATGAACGAATATTTTAGCGGCGTTACCGAGTTTAGCAATAACCCGCTTTGGATACCGGCTTACCAGCAACAGCAACCGGGCCTGCCGGCCGGGTGGACAAGCTACGCTATATGGCAGGATAGCGATAACGCAACGATACCGGGTACCGATGGGGGGCTTGACCTTGATATATTTCACGGCAATGCTGCTGATCTGAAGAAGTTTGCGCTTATCGCGGTGCCAGCATAGCGTTGAGTAATTGACAGCTATTTTTTCAAAGGGGCACGACACAGGCTCCTTTGTTTTTGGCGAAAGGCTGATTTCAAATCTTAGAGGCAGCCAAAAAATTCTGCCATTCCCGGTCGCTATAAATTTCGTTCAAATAAATAAATCGTTATCTTTCTCTTATGAAATCAAAAACCTTACTTTTTTTATCATTCTTCCTGTTCGCAAAATTTGCGCTTGCACAGGATTTGCAGAAAGCCATGGATACCACCACATACGGTAAAAATCCCGCCGCTGGTAAATATGCTGATATCCGCGGTTTTAAAATGTATTACGAAACTTACGGCAAAGGCGAACCATTGCTTATCATACATGGCAATGGTGGCTCCATTAATAATTTTTTATACCAGATACCCTACTTCGCTAAAAACTACCAGGTAATTATTGCCGATAGCCGGGCCCAGGGCAAATCAGTTGACCATACCGACTCGTTAAGCTACGAAATGATTACCGACGACCTGAATGCTCTTTTGGATAAGCTGAATTTAAAACAATGCTATGTAATTGGCTGGAGCGATGGTGGAATTGAGGGCCTAATGCTGGCCATGCACCACCCCGAAAAAGTAAAAAAACTGGCAGTAACCGGCGCTAACCTTTGGCCCGATACCAGCGCCGTCGATCCGTTTGTTTATGATTACGCCTTAAAAATGAACCTGAAAGGCCAGGATACCATCAAAAAGATAAAAAATGTAACACCCGAAATGAAAAACCAGCTCAAGCTGCTACACCTTTTAAGCTACGAGCCACATATTATGCTGGAGGACGTAAAGAAAATCACCTGCCCCACCCTTGTTATCGGCGGCGACCATGATGTGATACGCGTTAAACATACCATGCTGATAGCCGAAACCATCCCAAATTCCTATTTATGGATACTGCCAAACTCGGGGCACTCCACGCCTATTTTTTATAAAGATATGTTCAACCAGGTGGTTGGTGACTTTTTTGCAAAGCCTTATAGGAAGATTGAGAAGTATGGGCGGTTTAATTAATGCGGCGAAACTGCGGTTGATTAAGTTGATTGGGTGTCCCGATAGCTATCGGGAGGTTGATTAGGTTAAGAGAGAGTAACTATTTTAGTGATGTTATATGGAAGACATAAATGCAAAAATTGAAACAGAAGTTGAAGAACTGGATTCACTAACTGAAAATCAAAAGAAGATACTCTACAAAAGCCTTGAACAGGCAGACGCCGGGTTAGGTGCTTCCTTGAAAGTAATTAATGAAAGATTACGCCTGAAATACGGATTGAACGGAGCAAAATCTTGATTAAAACAAAAGCGTAAACCCCTTATCTTTTCCAGGCGTATCAATATCTTCAAATTTTTTAATTTCTGACGATAAAAGTCGGGCATATTCCCCTTCCATAAATTTCCGGAAGATTGAAATATTATCGTTTTCGCGGGTAGCAATCAAGGCTTCAATATATTCAGCCTTCGCTTCTGAATGTACAATGGCGAGCGGCAAGCCGTAATAAGCCTGGATGTAATTCATCAGCAAACGTGATGCTCGGCCATTGCCGTCATAAAAAGGATGAATACTCACCAGGTTATAGTGTACATCAAAAGAAAGGTTGATTTTTTCAAGGTCGCTTAAATCGCCCTTCATTAAATCATTTATACCTGCAACCATTTTCTCAGTAAGGGAAATTACTTTATCGTAGTTCGGAAAATAAGTTGAACCCGCAGAAACATTTCCTTTCCTGAATTCGCCCTTACTTGCATCTATAGTACCAAAAACTGTATTATACTGCTTACCTGTATTTTTTATTACAAGAGAATTGATATCCTGTATCAATTTAACAGAAACATCCCGCTTATTTTTTGCCTGTTGTAAGGCGAAGTTTAAAGCAGCAAAATGGTCAGTTGCCATCAGGCTGTCGTTTATAGGTTTCCCTTTAGGGGTCAAGCCTTCATCGAGCAGTACTTGCGTCTCAACCTCGGTTAAAGTAGAGCCCTCTAGCCGGGTTGAATGATGAACTATAGAAATCAAATTGAATTTTTCATGGTCAATCACATCGGCAATTCCCAATGCATTGTACCTGTCAACTAATCCAGCTATATCCATTTATGTAAATCACAACCTAATTAACCAAACTCTACCTCAACCTATCCGCCGATTTCACCAGCTTTTCATCGGACTTAATAGCTCGTATGGCCAATAGAATAAGCAGCATACTGAATGAGGAAAGAAAAAGCCCTATCCCGAAGTTATGCGTATCGATTTGTATGCTGCCCATAACGCCTTTTGCTGCCTGCGACAGCCAGAAACTATACCCGACGATAACCAGCAACGCGCTGTAACTAAGCGCTATTTGCTGCTTACGGTTTTTGTATAAAAATATGATAATCAGCGGTAGTAAACCAATAATGGCTGTGGCGATGGTTATCCCCATAAAAAATTGCGTATGCGCATGCTGTCCGTTTATATCCTGGAAAACGCCGGTTACCATTAGGGTTAAGGGCTTGCCATCTACGTAAACATTGTGCACCAGCGGGAAAAAAAACAGCGCAAACATGGCCAGTGAGGCTAATAACAGGTAAATGCTTTGTACTCGTTGTAACATAGTATTAGTTTATATAGGCAAAGATAGGTTGTTTTAGTAATTATTTGCTGTGTATTGTATCCAATAAATATTGTACTTTTAGTTGCTGATTTAACCCCCGATAAAAATTATTATGAGCGATTCCCTAGCAAAACAGCAACCTAAAGATGTACAGATTGACGATGTGCTGCTGAAAAAAATTTTCCTTGAGCACCTGAATTATATTTATTTTGGAAAACAGCACCTTATTAGTTTCTTTAACGAGGTAAAAAGTATTGCAAAATTAAATGTTTTGAAACATGCCATACAGGAAGGTATTGATGATACGGAAAGCCAGATAAAACAAATGGAGGAAATATATTCGGCAATTGCCGAAACACCATCCAAAACAAGCACGCTGGGTATAAAGGCCATGACGCTGGAGGCTTACATTTCGACCATCAAAGCCGGTAAAACGCCGCTCGAAAAAGATGTGTTTATACTTTTTTATCTACAGCAGATAGAAGGCATCGAAATTACCTACTTTAAAGTACTAAAAAACCTGGCCAAAGCCATAGGCTACAGCAACTCATTTATCGACCAACCCTTTGATATTGCCGTTGAAAACAAGCTTTTGTTTGAGATGATTTATAAGGAGTATATTTCCTGAAACTGTTGTGACGTTGGAAGGTTATTTTAGTTACGTTGTTAACTTTAAAACTTTGCAACCTTTAAACATTACAACATCCTCACTACCTTTGCCAGGTGACCACACAACGTTATTTTATTGAACTTGCTTACGACGGTACCAATTACCACGGATGGCAAACGCAGCCGAATGCGGTGGCCGTTCAGGAAGTTTTAGACAAAGCGCTTTCCACCGTTTTGCGCCAGCCTATTGAAACTGTAGGCTGCGGCCGAACAGACACCGGCGTACATGCCAGGGAGTTTTTTGCACATTTCGATGTGGAGACCATAGACGATAGACCATGGACCATGGATGAAACTGCAAATATTTTACGCAGTTTAAATTCGGTTCTTCCGAAGGATATCGCCATAAAAAATATCTTCGCTGTTGCCGCCGAAGCGCATGCCCGGTTTGACGCAACTTTGCGCAGCTACGAGTACCATATCCATTTCAATAAAGACCCTTTTAAAACCGGCTATTCGTGGGAATTGCGCGACAAACCGGATTTAGAACTGATGAACAAGGCAGCTGTGATAATTATGCAGTATACCGATTTTAGTTGTTTCAGCAAATCAAACACACAGGTAAAAACCAATAATTGCAAAATATCAGAAACAGGGTGGATTGTTAAAGATGATGGCATCGTTTTCCAAATATCAGCCGATAGATTTCTACGAAACATGGTACGGGCGATAGTAGGGACACTGATTATGGTGGGCCGCAAAGAAATTGAACCGGAAGCCCTGCATGCTATTATCGGAAGCAAAAACCGCAGCAACGCGGGTATGTCTGTGCCGGCGGGCGGGCTATTCCTAACGCACGTCTCCTACCCTTTTGTAGGCGAAAGGTAAAAGGATGAAATTTCGGATTTCGAATGTTCGATTTCGGATTTATTAATATGATATTTGAACAAATTATAACATGCGATAAGGAATTCCGAAATCGAAATTCCAACATCCGAAATTAAAACTACATGTCACAGGTTACCGGTAAAGCGCTTGATTGGAAATTGCTGGGGCGGGTTATGCACTATGTAAAGCCCTACCGGGGTACTTTTATCATTGCGGCATTCCTCACCATTTTTTTGGCGGCCAACGCGCTGGTGCAGCCTATCCTCATTCAAAAAACGCTTGATAACCATATCCTTACTGACGACTATAACGGCCTTGTTTTTATGGTTGGGCTGATGATTTTACAATTAGTTATCCAAACTGTCGCTCAGTACTATCAAACATACTTAACCAACTCGCTTGGCCAATCGGTTATCCGCGATTTAAGGATTGATGTATTTAACCACATCACAAGTCTGCGTCTCAAATATTTCGACCGTACCCCTATTGGTATGCTGATAACCCGGACGGTATCCGATTTGGAAACCATTGCCGATATATTCTCCGAAGGTTTGATTTCCATTATGGGCGATTTATTGCTGGTTGTCGCCGTTATCGGTGTTATGCTTTACCAGGACTGGAAACTGGCGCTGATCACCATGATACCAATGCCTTTCCTGCTGCTATCGACCTATGTATTTAAGGAAGCCATCAAATCATCATTCCAGGAGGTACGCACGCAGGTAGCGCATTTAAATACTTTTTTGGCCGAGCATATTTCCGGCATGAGTGTTATCCAGCTTTTTGCCCGCGAGGACCAGGAAATGCGGAAGTTTAAAGCCGTAAATACGAAATACCGCGACGCCAATATCCGGTCTAACTGGTATTATTCCATCTTCTTCCCGGTAGTTGAGATTTTGTTTGCTGTCTGCATTGGTTTGTTGGTATGGTATGGCTGCAAACGTATTCTGTCGGATAAAGCATTGTTAAGCATTTCAGCTAACCAGCATGGCATTACGCCGGGGGTGATAACCGGTTTTATCGTATTACTAAACATGCTTTTCAGGCCCATCCGCCAACTGGCCGATAAGTTTAACACGCTGCAAATGGGCATGGTAGGCGCCGAC
>JBDUDE010000414.1:0-1916 GCA_040003105.1 Mucilaginibacter sp.
GTTAATAAAAGCGATGCTAAAAATCCGTAAAATCTATTAATCCCGGTTCTGTGGCGCCTTTTTCGTAAACCGCCCGACTCTTGTATCGCCATGCGAAACCATTTCGCAAATTTTAATTGCTGATGTTTCAAAATCTTCAGCTTCGGCAGGCAGTAACAGCCAGTTGCTCTCCCTTTGCACCATGTCCATAAAGAAAGGCTGCAATTCAGGTACATCGTTAAAAAGGCTTTCGTGATGTTCCCTTTCTGTTGCTATCCAAATTCCGTCCCATTCAGGTCGTTTCAAGGTTTTGGAGAGAACGATCATTAACTTTTTACCCCAATAAATGTAGTGCCAGCCGAACATGTATTTTAGTACGATGCTATCCGGGAGATAATCGAGCACAAAATTGTATGGAACCGCCTTAGCCATAAAGTAAAATTACGATTTATTAGGCATTAACGGTTTATGGCATACCGGCAACAAAAAACTGTGTTTAAATACCGAACTTTGCGTTTTGTTACGATGGATTATAGCTAACCGCAAACGGCTATGAACCATGAACCATCAACTATGAACCAACAGGAAACAATCGTCGCCCTTGCAACCCCGACCGGAACCGGGGCTATAGGAATTATCCGCCTCTCGGGGCCGGACGCAATAACTATAGCCAACAGTGTTTTTAAAGGTAAGGATTTAACCAAACAAGCATCGCATACCATTCATTTTGGTGGTATTGTGGATGGCGATATGATATTGGACGAGGTTTTGGCGTCATTATTCATCGCCCCGCGCTCGTACACCCGTGAAAACGTTGTTGAGATTTCGTGTCATGGCTCGGCATATATTATTGAATCGATTATTAAACTACTGATAAGAAAAGGGGCGAGGTCGGCCAAAGCAGGGGAGTTTACGTTGAGGGCATTTTTAAACGGTCAGCTGGATTTGTCGCAAGCAGAGGCCGTTGCCGACCTGATAGCCTCTAACTCCAAAGCATCGCAGCAGGTAGCCTTAAACCAGCTTAGGGGCGGCTTTAGCAACCAACTGCAGGCCCTTCGTGAACAACTGGTGCAATTTGCCTCGCTGATTGAGCTGGAGCTTGATTTTGCCGAAGAAGATGTTGAATTTGCCAACCGCGACCAGCTTAAGAAATTAATCAACGAAATAAACAGGGTAATAGGCAGCCTCATCCGCTCGTTCGAACTTGGTAATGCCATAAAGCAGGGTGTAAATACTGTTATTGCCGGGCGGCCAAATGCGGGTAAATCAACCCTGTTAAATGCATTGCTAAACGAAGAACGTGCCATTGTTAGCCATATCCCCGGCACCACCCGTGATACTATTGAAGAGGTTTTGAATATCCAGGGCATCAATTTCAGGCTGATTGATACTGCCGGTATCCGCGAGGCTACAGACGCCATTGAAAAGATTGGCGTAGCGCGTACGATGGAAAAAATCAGCCAGTCGGCATTATTGATATATGTTTACGATGCTTCTGAAATGACGGAAAAAGAGCTGAACCAGGATATTGAAAGCCTGCATAAGCCCGGCATTAAAATGTTATTAGTGGCTAACAAAATTGATTTATTAAATGGCGCGCCTATCTTGCTGGATTTTCCTGCTTATGGTTTTTCAGGCTTAATCTCTATATCAGCTAAGGAAAAACTACATATTGACGAACTTAAAAATGCAATCTACCACGCCGCGATTAAAAGCCAACTGAATGATGATGAGACACTGGTGACCAACATTCGCCACCTGGAGGCTTTGCAAAAAACAGAAGAGGCTTTAAGCAGGGTATTGATTGGGATGGATACCATAACTTCCGACTTTTTGGCCATGGATATTAAACAGGCATTGCATTACCTGGGCGAGATAACAGGGGCAGTTACTACGGATGATTTGCTGGAGAATATCTTTAGTAAGTTTTGTATCGG
>JBDUDE010000211.1:0-6338 GCA_040003105.1 Mucilaginibacter sp.
TCGTATAAATTGAAAATGGTGAGTTGAATGGGCGGTAATTGCTGCATCAGCTTTAAAATGTCCTGCACATTTAAATTTTCAATTGCGCTTGTACCGCTGCTAACGGGCATGGCGTTGTCAATTTCAACATGCAGCTGAAACTTTAAGTCCTTTCGCCGGCGGTCGATAGCGGTATTAACTATAATAGTACGCAGCCATGCTTTAAAAGGCCTGTCGCTGTTATAATTTTTTATACTGTTAAATACTTTTATAAAAGCATCATTTACAACCTCTAAGGCATCATCGCGGTTAATACTGTAGCGCAGGCCAATACCCATGGCGTAGCCATAAAACTGCTTATACAGCAATTCCTGGTACTTTAAGCTGCCTGTTTTGCATTTGCTAATTATTTCGTCTTCAGCAATGCCGCGCGGTTGATGCATTAAATATGTTTAATTCAGCTCAAATTTATTGTTAATTTATACCCAATACGAGGGTATGCATAAAATCGCTACAGCTAATATAAATTAGTTTGTTAGCGATGTTAGGGTCTGGCACGCACCTGCAAACAAAAAGCCGGCGCATAAGCAACGCCGGCCATTATAGTATTTTTTTACTCCTAATTCTTGGCTCCTAATTCTTGGCTCTTGACTCTTGGTGCTCCTTAATTGCTTGATTTTGCCAAATCATATTGCAGCACCAGGTTATTTGCTGTGCCGCCATAAGCCACCATCCTGAATATGTTGCCATCGAAGGCATAAGCATACAAACCAGTTAAATGGGTTTTAGTAACGGGCGCCGTAGCCGAATAGGTTATATCCGTAAACTGCACCGTACCATTCGAATAAAATACAAAGTTGCCTTTGCTCCCGGCGTGTACCGTAGTGGTGTCGCCGGTAACCGCATAAGTACTTGTCGAAACCGGCGAGATATAGACCTTTATATTTGCTTTTGTCGTGTCGGAAGTATTATCGTTGTGTATATGTATAAGCCTGAACTGCCCGGAATAATTGCCGTCGGGTATGGTGGGGGTAGGGTTCGAGCTTTTACTGGGGCCGCAACTCATTGCAAAAATAGCCACCAATGGCAACAATAGGTAAGTAAGTTTCAATTTCATATCAGGGTTATTTAATACGGTTACGTTAGTTTTTTATCAACGCTACAATTATCGGCTTATTTTATATTTTTTTTGCTTCGTCCCAAAAAATATCCATTTCGGCAAGGCTCATGTCTTTTAGTTGCCGGCCATTTTCAGCCGCTTTGGCTTCAAGATATTGAAAGCGTTTGATGAATTTACGGTTTGTTTTCTCCAAAGCGTCCTCAGGGTTGATATTTATAAACCGGGCATAATTTATCAGCGAAAACAACAGGTCGCCAAACTCGCCTTCGGCACGTTCATGGTCAATGGTGCTTTCGTCTTCGGCGTTAAATTCGTTTTTAAATTCCTGCATTTCTTCCTCAACTTTGGCCCACACCTGTTTTTTCTCCTCCCAGTCGAACCCTACGCCCCGGGCTTTTTCCTGTATGCGTGATGCCTTCACCAGTGCCGGTAAAGATGCAGGTACCCCACCCAGTACTGATTTATTGCCTTCCTTTAGCTTTATCTGTTCCCAGTTGCGTTTTACATCGTTTTCGTCTTGCACTTCCACATCGCTGTAAATATGCGGGTGGCGGTTTACCAGCTTGTCGCAAATTCCGTTCAGTACATCGGTGATGTTAAAGTCGTTGGTTTCGGATGCAATGCGGGCGTAAAAAACCAGGTGCAGCATAATATCGCCCAACTCCTTTTTTATTTCGGGCATGTCGGCGCTTAGTATCGCGTCCGATAGTTCGTAGGTTTCTTCTATAGTTAAATGGCGCAGGCTCTCCAGTGTTTGCTTTTTATCCCAGGGGCAGTTAAGGCGCAAATCATCCATGATGGTAAGCAGCCGGGTAAAGGCGGTTTCGGGAGTGGCTGCGGTGGATGGGGGCGTTAGTGGCATGTCGTATTTGATTAACACGAATTACATGAATTATTTCGAATTACACGAATTTTAAATAACACTAATTGCCACGAATTATTTTGAATTACACGAATTTTAAATTAAAGCGGGGATGTGCAGAGAAGTGTGGGGATGAAATTTTTCGACATTATCTTTTAGTTTTTCGATAACTTTATCTATTCATATAACAACATAATCATGCCCGATTACACCCAAATGCTTTACGATATCGAGGTACATTCTTTAGCCGGTATCCGCAATTACTTTGCCGAAGGCGGTAACCCAAACGAAGTACACAATGGTGAGCCGCTTTTTACCACCATGGTCGAAATGTATTTCCGTTCGCCCCGGTTTAAAGATTGCGTATCGGCTTTTATTGATGCCGGGCTCGATTTTGATGAGCCCGTCCTCCTTGCCGTTTTTACTGATGATGCTGAAAAGTTATCATCGCTAATCGCCAACGACCCTGTCCTCATATCCAAAACATATTCGTTATTCAACAACACCTTTACGCCCTTAACCGGCGGCAGCCTGCTGCATTTTTGTGCTGAATATAACAGCGTTGCCTGTGCAAAAGTATTGGTTCAAAACGGCGCCGACATTAACGCAAAAACTGCCTTGGACGAATATGGTTTTGGTGGGCATACCCCGATTTTTCATACGGTAAATCAAAACCTAAATAACTCGGCGGATATGCTGCATTTCCTGCTTGAGCATGCTGCCGATTTAAGCGTCACCGTAAAAGGCCTGGTATGGGGTAAAGGCTACGAATGGGAAACATTTATCCCGGCAGTAAACCCCATAAGCTATGCCGTGATGGGCTCGCTTCCGCAAATGCATCGAAAGGAAGAAACGGTTGCCAGAATTGTATCGTTGCTAATTAAACACGCTTATGGCATTGAGTATACTCCACCGAATGTGCCAAATGCTTACCTGGTTAGGGGCTGAGCAGATTTGTCAACTTTTTTAAAATTGATAAATCTAATATCTCCGATAGAAATCGGTGTAATCATTCCCAATCGGTGAAATCCTAAAATAGTCAACGAAATCATCGCAATCAAAATAATCAGCGGTTCATGGCGCGCAACATTTCCCTCTTCCCTGGCGCCCCCGGTGCTTTCTCCACTTTACACCCTAATGCTTTTAAGGCACGTTTCAAATTACCTGTAATGGCATAAGTAACAAAAACACCGCCCGGTTTTAAAAATTTAACGGTGTGTGCAATTGCCGCATCTTCCCACATTTCAGGCTGCTTACCAACCGCAAAGGCATCAAAATAAATAATGTCGTATTGTTGGGCTGATTGAAAATCGTTGAGTTTGCAATGGGCAACTTGCAGTTTGCAGTTAGGCTCTAAAATAACCTCGCCGGTTAACGCTTGTGGATATAATCCAATAAATTGTTGCCATACTTCCGGCGATATGTACTGATTGTAGCCGGTCTGGCCGATCATTTCATTATTAAGAGGGTAAGCCTCAATGCCGGTATATTCAAGGTTGATGTTTTTTTCGATGCAGAAGTCAGCAGTAAGCAAAAAATTCAAGCCAGTGCCAAAACCAACTTCAAGAATTGAAAGCACAGGCAAGGGATCGGCACTTCTATTCAGGAAATATTGCAGCCCCGAATTCAAAAAAACGTGCCTGCTCTCCTGCAATGCTCCATGTGTTGAGTGGTAATTTTCACCAACCTGCGGGTTATAAATGGTGTTCGAACCATCGGCAGTAGGCACTATACGAAGTTCATGGTTCATGGTTGATAGTACATGGCCGCTACAATTGGCTTCTTTTTTCTTGATTCCTGACTCTTGGTTCTTAATTCTCTTCGGCTATGGACTATGAACCATCAACTATGAACTTCAATTCCCACCACCGCCTCGCCTAAATCGAAAACGGGTACATTGGTTACCTGTCCGCCAATAATGCTCACCGCTGCTGCCGACCGGTAACCCGCGGCGCAATGTACAACTATTGGTCTGCTGGTTGGTATTTCACTTATTCGTTCACGCAGCTCGGGTAGGGGGATGGTTATGGCGCTTTTAAATATCAAACCTTCGGCGGTTTCATTGTTGTTGCGCACATCAATTACGGTGTAGTCTTCAGTATGGTGCACAAAATCGGTCAAATCCAAATCGGGCACTATTTCAAAACCATTGATGGGCTGTAACAACGCCGCCTTAATATTTTTCTCGTAGCCTATTTTAGCAGCTTTCGCTATCATCTTATCCAGCTCAGCCTCGTCAACGCCAATCAAATAAAAAGGCTCGTTGGGGACGACTATCGAGCCCAGCCAGGTTTCAAACTTTTCACCATCCTGCAGGTTAATAGCGCCTTTTACGTGGCCGTTTCTAAAGTCGGCCTTAGGGCGGGTATCAACAACCAATACATCCTGTTCCAATACGGCGTTGTCGCCAGCCCGCGGGACAGCAGAGATGCCATCTTTAAAAGCAATCGCGCCTTTTTTGTTCATTAATACATCCTCGCCAAAGTATTTTGGTACAAATGGTTGGTCGGCAGTAAGTATCTTAACAAATTGCAGCTCGTCCATCAGTTGCAGCGCATAGTTTTCGCGCAGTTCGCGACCTATAGTGCTTTGCAAATCCGGGCTCATGTTTTTTCCGCATAGCGAGCCAGGGCCATGTGCAGGGTAAACTATAACGTTATGCGGCAGCTTCATCAGCTTATCGCGGGTGGAGTGGTACATCTGGCGGGCCAGCTCTTCTTTTTTAGCGGTTATATTGCCAACGCTTTCGCGCAAGTCGGGGCGGCCAACATCGCCTACAAATAAAGTATCGCCGGTAAACACTGCAGTTTCTTTCCCATCCTCGTCTACAATCAAAATACAAATCGAATCGGGCGAATGGCCGGGAGTGTTTATGGCTTTAAGTTTAATGTCGTTTAACTGGATTATATCTCCATCATCAAATGTCTCGTGCGGGTACTCAGCACCGGTAAGCTTACTTGTATAAATTACCGCCCCGGTAGTTTCATGGATCTCGAGGTGCGAGCTCACAAAATCGGCATGCGGGTGGGTTTCAATAACGCCCACAATGTCAGCATTGTGCTGAGTTGCAAAATCATAATAAGGCCGCGGGTCGCGCGCTGGGTCAACTACAACCATCTTGCCGGTCCTGATTAAAGCATAGGAGCCATGCGCAAGCGCCTTATCGTAAAACTGCTGAATTATCATTTGGCTGCAAAGATAATGTTATTTCGGATTTCGGAATTTCGATTTCGGATTTGTGGTAGTAAAATGACGTTAGGTTAATTATGGAGAAATTATCTGAACCATGATTAACCTGATTAAAGGATTTCCATGACAGCAAAAGCAGTACGACGTCCCGGAATCAACGAAATCAACGCAAACATATAAAATCAACGGCTCAGATTTCCTCTCTTTTTACCAGCAAAAACTCATCATTATCCAAAGGTAAATACCCGTACTCATAGCAAAAATGATAGATTTTTCCATTTTGCGCCGTATAACTTCGCGTGTGATAATCAAAATCAAACCCCTTTGATGCCAGTTTTTTGCGGGAAACTCTCGTTTTGCCACCCGGGTTTAAATCTTCTAATATCCTGCGGTTACGCTTAAGGATGTTGTTGATATTGCGCACCAAATTATAGCTGCTGCTGTTAAGCTGGTTGTTATAATTATTGCGGCACAGGTCGTTACAAAACTTTTTGTCGGCCCGTCCATGCAGCGGGGTGCCGCAGTCAAGGCATAGTTTTTCTTCGTTCATCGGCCTAAAGATAGGTAAAATATTATCCGTTTGCAAACGGTTACAAACGGATATTGTCGACTATAAACGGTTAATAACCGGCTAATATTTTTAGCAATTCCAATCTTTGTAGTGTCAATTAAAAACAATTAAAATTAAAAAACATGAATTCATTAAGAAACAGTGTACGCCTGGTAGGTAACCTGGGTACCGACCCCGAAGTTAAAACATTTGACACCAGCAAACAACTTGCAAAATTTCCGCTCGCAACAAGCGAAACCTACAAGAACGACAAAGGCGAACGTGTTACCGAAACCCAATGGCACAACCTGGTTGCATGGGGCAGCCAGGCAAAATTTATCGGCGACTATCTTAAAAAGGGCGACGAAGTTGCCATTGAGGGAAAGCTTACCAGCAGGAGCTGGGTTGATAAAGACGGCAACAAACGTTACATGACGGAAGTAATAGTAAGTGAATTTATAAAGCTAAAAGGATAACCGGAAAGACCATTGAAACTACTATCTGCGCATATCAATAAAGGTGCAGCAGGGGCAGGGCGGTTCGCCCGCCCCTGTTTAATAACTTAATCAACATAATTTATTCAATCAACTAATCACTATATTTGTTATGTACTTAGAAGCAAAAGAAACAGCCCGGCT
>JBDUDE010000393.1:0-1910 GCA_040003105.1 Mucilaginibacter sp.
GACCATAGAAGAAAGTAGTTAGTCAGCAATGTCATTTAAGTTTGAAAACCTCCAGGTGTGGCAAAAAGCGTTGGATTTATCCGATGAAATTAACCTATTGACTAAAAAATTCCCAAAGGATGAATTGTTTATCTTAACATCTCAAATAAAAAGGGCTGCGGATTCTGTGGTGCTTAATATTGCAGAGGGATGCACAGGCCAAACCAATCCCGTTTTCAAAACATTTCTGAGTTATTCATTGAGGTCGGGTATTGAAGTGGTATCTTGTTTATTTATTGCAAAAAGAAGAAAATTTATCGGCGATGATGATTTTAAAAAATTGTATGACGAATATGAGGGGCTAACCAAAATGATTACTGCATTTAGGAACAAATTATAACTTTTTTCACTATGGACTATGGTCCATGGTCTATGGTCAAATATGAACACACCCAAGCAAAATAACTTCCACTTCCCTGCCGAATGGCATAAACATACCGCCACCTGGCTCAGCTGGCCTCACAAAGAGGCCTCATGGCCGGGTAAAATAGATTTGGTTTACCCAAGGTATTGCGAGTTTATCAAAGTGATAAGTGAAGGCGAACTGGTGCGCATCAACGTAAAAGATGAGCAGATGGCTGCTTTTGCCAAACAGCAATTATTGGCTGCCGGGGTCGATTTAAAGAGGATTGAGTTTTTTGAATTTGAAACCAACGATGCCTGGTGCCGTGACCATGGGCCTGCATTTTTAATAAATACCGAAACCAAACAAAAGGCCATTGTCGACTGGGGTTATAATGCCTGGGGCAACAAGTATCCGCCGTTTGATTTGGATGATGTCATCCCCACGAAAATAGGGGAGCGGTTTGGCCTGCAGGTTTACCATCCGGGTATTGTGATGGAGGGCGGCTCGGTTGATTTTAACGGGGCCGGCACTTTAATTACTTCTACGGCCTGTTTGCTTAATGAAAACCGCAACCCGCATTTAAACCAGCAGCAAATTGAGGAATACCTGCAAAATTACTACGGCGTTGAGCAGGTTTTATGGGTAGGTGAGGGTATCATCGGCGATGATACCGATGGGCATATTGACGATACTGTGCGTTTTGTAAACGAGGATACGGTGGTTACCGTGATAGAAGAAGATAAAAACGACGCGAACTACCAGCTATTGCAGGACAACCTTGAAATGCTGAAAAAAATGCGCCTGCCGAATGGTAAACAGCTGAACATTGTTGAACTGCCAATGCCGCGCGAGGTGATATATGAAGATCAGCATCTGCCGGCATCGTACGCTAATTTTTATATTGCCAACTCGGCGGTGGTTATGCCTACTTTCCGCTGCGACAGGGATACTATTGCCCTTGATATCTTGCAGGGTTGTTTTCCGGACCGAAAGGTTGTGGGGATTGATTCTACCGATATTATATGGGGGCTGGGCAGCTTTCATTGCTTGAGCCAGCAGGAGCCGGAGGTGTAAATTAATAGACAAATAATTTTGTCATTGCGAGGAGGAACGACGAAGCAATCTCGTCGCCATGCCCTGGAATTTTAAGAGAACCCACATGCCATATTACAAGAAACATGATTACGCTACATATATATTAACTAATAAGGCTAACACGGTCTTATATGTTGGTATGACGAGTGATTTATCTGGTAGAATCTGGCAGCACAAGAACAAAGCATTTGACGGATTTACGTCGAAATACCACATAAATAAGTTGGTATATTATGAAGATTACCAATGGGTACACGATGCGATAGCGAGAGAAAAACAATTAAAGGGCGGTTCGAGGCAAAGGAAAATTGATTTAATTGTATCCACAAATCCCGGATGGTTGGATTTGAGCGATGGTTGGTATGATTAAATAAAAAACTTTGTCATTGCGAGTCTCCATCAGGGGTAAACCCTGAAAAAAATAGCAATG
>JBDUDE010000110.1:0-1909 GCA_040003105.1 Mucilaginibacter sp.
CCTGCATAATAGGCGAGAAACGGGCGATTGCGCCTGAACGAAGGTAATCGCCAAACGAAAATCCGCCGGGTAAAACAATAAAGTCAGCGCCCTGAAGGTCGTGGTCTTTATGCCATAGGCGGACCACCTGCTGGCCCATTATTTTTTCTAATACATAGATGATGTCCTCATCGCAATTAGACCCCGGGAAAACAACTACTCCAAATTTCATTAAATTGATTTTTTGTGTAATAATGGTACAAAACTAATATAACAGCCGTGATTTGCACGAATGTAAAAGTTAAAAATTGTTAAACTGAAAGTAGATAATGCTGATTAGCAGCAATAAATACAGGCTTTCGTAAAACCATTTACTTTTCGCGTACAAAAAGTAGTAGGCAAAAAACACGGCGACCGGCACTATACAAAGTAAAAAGTGGTTTAAAGTAAACGGCGTTTTTACATAAAACGACAGCCCCGCCACCAAAAAAACTATAAACAGCAACTGGAACGATTTCCGCACCTGCACATAACTTTTAAAAAAGTTTTGCTGCAGCTTAAAAAAGCAAAGCACCAGAATGGCAATTACAGGTATCAGCACCAGGTAATTATAATAAACTATGTTAATCGTATCCGGAAACTTGGTGGCCAGCGGTAGCCAGATAGCCGGGAATCGGTTGATGCTGTCGTTTAAAAAATAATAAACCGCCAAAAAGAAAAATATGGTTGCGTAGCCAATAACGCTGGCCACAACCTCGCGCCAGTTAAACGGGCGAAAGATAAACAACGCTATCCACAGCACTAAAAAAAGGTAAATAAAGGGGAGGTAAATAGCGGAGCCTATTGCAACCAGCATCCCGAGATCGTATGCCGCCGACTTAGCATCATTACTTTTATAAAAGCTGAAAAGCCTGAACAGCATCCATATAACTAAAAAGTTACAAATAAGCGGCGGGCTCAAAACCAAAAACGATTTAAATAAAGCCGAAGCCGTGATGTACATTAAAGCCGGCAAAAATGTAGGCTTGCCCAATAAGTTAAAATGGTTTACCAGCCGGTTTATCAGCAGGCTTTGAATAAATACAATAGCTGCTGCAAGCAAAACATTGTAAGCAGTAACCGCCGGGTTAAGATATGGGCCTGGCGCAATCAGAAGGCGCGCAACCGGCTCGGCAAAAGCAAATTCGGTTGTAGCGGGGCCGTTAAGCAAATAGCCCGCCCGCGAAACAAATAAAACCACAACAAGCAGTAAAATATTGAACGGATTAAGCGTTTTAAAGAAACCAATCATTAAGGGCGTATTTGCGCTGCGAAATTAGCACAATTGTAGTTAGGATAAAACTATAGAAAACCTTTTTGTCATTCTGAACGATAGTGAAGAATCTTCTACGCTCGACGTTAACGCTCGAGGCACGCGAAATAAGAGTAGCGGCAACCTTTTTGTCGAATAAGATTCTTCGCTCGCGCTCAGAATGACAAAGAGAGAATCATGCATTTACACACATCAAAACTTCTCCTCCATCATCTTCTCCAATGCAAACATTTCATCCCGCAATTTAGCGGCCAATAAAAAGTCCATATTTTTCGCAGCTGCAAGCATTTCTTTTTTGGTATTTTCTATCGACTTTTTCAAATCGGGCTTAGTCATATAGGCCACAATCGGGTCTGCTGCAAGGCTAACCATGTCGGCTTCTACGTAGGCTTTTTGTATGCCGTCCTTAAAGTCCATTACCGATGTTTGTTCCATAATCTGCTCGCGGGTTTTACCAATGGTTACAGGGGTAATGCCATGTAACGTGTTGTAGGCAATTTGTATTTCCCGGCGGCGGTTAGTTTCGTCCATGGTAATCTGCATCGAGTCGGTAATTTTGTCGGCATACATAATTACCCGGCCCCTATCATTACGGGCAGCGCGACCAATGGTTTGTAT
>JBDUDE010000227.1:0-1909 GCA_040003105.1 Mucilaginibacter sp.
GGACGTACGGCCAAAGCAATTATTGCCGTCCTAACCAACGAAATCAGCGCAATCATCCAAAATCAACGGTTAAAATTCCACATGAGCCCGTATCGAAAACACATTTACCGGCCCCCTGTCTTTATTATAAGCCGGGTTTAAAATAAACTGGTAATCGGGTGTTAAAAAGAATTTGTGCTGATAAGCATTAACCTTATAATACAGTTCAGCGATCATTTCGGGGGCGTAGTTCAGCTTGCCATCACCAATTAAAAATCCGTAACCGCCTGCCGCCAGGTAATTTTTGTGCGGTGCTGATAAGCCGTTGCCAACAAAGGCCAATCCTATTTCATCATCAGCGCGCTTCCACGACGAACCTTTTAATACCCCGCCGAAGGATATGGAGCGGTCAATCTCGGTAAAAAACCAGGTTTGGGTATGGCCATCGTTATAGCTGACTTTGGCGAATACGCCGAAATCTTTGCTTAAATACTGGTCGGCGCTTATGCCGAAACCATATTTATGCCGGCCATAAGCTTGCGTGGTATCCACGTTTGGCGCAGTTGGGCTTTGGGCGATAGCTAAATTATAGTTACCGAATTTGCCGTTGTTCCTGAAGCCAAGTATATGGAGCGTACCTTTTTGCCCGTTTAAAGTATAGCGCTTTTCATACTCCAGGGTTTGGGTATTGGCTTTGCTTACTTTACTATCCCATATCGACGAGTTAGCTTGCGTAACTACCATGGTAAGGGCAAAACGCAGCGTCCATGTTGGCTGGCCAAGTTCTGTAACTATACCCATGGTGTAGCCGCGGGTGTTTGCGGGATAGTCCCAGGCGCCGTTATCCATCAGCGACCAGTTCATAAATTGTGAGCGCGGGTCGTGACTAAACTGGTTATCGTCAAAAAAATCGGCCATGCCAAACTTCCCGGCGGCGATTGAAAAATACCGCTTGCTTTTTAAGCCGCCTAAAACGTTAGCATCGCTTTGTATGGTATCTTTCTCTGCCCCCCATTCAAAATTCTGCTTAAAATACAACCGGGCGATATAAATCTTAGGTTCCGCAGCACCCACCCGGAAAGTTTCGCCGTTCGGGAAGCCAGCTATGCCTAAAGTTTTGCTCAGGCCCGCCCCGCCCGAAATTTCGGGGTTAAAATAAGCTTCGGCGCCTTTCCATAGCCTGGCCGCACCAAAAAAAGTAGATGTAAGGGAGCTTTGCGTCTCCTCTTTTGTAGATAAACTGTTAAGCCCGGTATAATTGGCGCTAAAGCCGGGTTTGTATTGCGTAATTATTGTTTGCTGAAAATGGAAACTAAAGCGTTCCTTTTTTACGGTATCCTGTGCTAAGGCGCCGTTTATCCCTGCGATAAGTAATATGTATAGTAGATGTTTTTTCATAATAACTGATGCAACAATGTAAATTTTATACAAATCTAATAAAAAATTTAGACTTGCCTAAATTTAAAATAATATATTATTAATTTGCAAGGTGCAGCAGCTAAATATGCCCATTGTTATCTTTGGATTAAGAAAGAAATTAAGCGATTAACACTCCGAATAAAACTGCTCCAGGTAGGTCAACATAAAATCGTGCCGCTGTTGCGCCAGTCGCTTACCTGTTTCGGTATTCATCTTGTCCTTAAGCAGCAGCAGTTTTTCATAGAAGTGGTTAATAGTAGGTGCGGTCGAGGCTTTGTATTCAGCCTTGGTCATGTTAAGATTTGGCGCAACTTCGGGGTTATAAATTTCACGGCCTTTAAAGCCGCCATAGCTGAATGCACGGGCAATGCCTATAGCTCCAATGGCATCAAGGCGGTCTGCATCCTGCACAATATCCAGCTCAATGGAATGAAATTCTTTTTTATCAAAACCCGACTTAAACGAGATATGCCTGATGATTTGCTGTACATGGTGTATAGTTTCCGCATCG
>JBDUDE010000890.1:0-1907 GCA_040003105.1 Mucilaginibacter sp.
CCCCTACCATCATCTCCTCAAACCGCTCCCAAAAACCATCCTTGGGCACCGGTGCAATAATTACAATAGGTTCTTTTTTTATGGGATGAATAAACTCCAGTCGCCGGGCGTGTAGGCTAATGCTTTTGCGCAGGCTGCCTCTTGGATAGCCATATTTATTATCGCCAACAATTGGGCAGCCCAGGGTTGATAGCTGTACCCTTATCTGGTGCGGACGGCCGGTTATGGGGTCAACCTCCATTAAATAATAGCCACCAAGTTCTGCAACTAATTTATAATTGAGCTCGGAGCGCTGGCTGCCCTGCACCTCTTTGTCATGTGCTTTGGTAACGTTTTTCTGCGGATTTTTTAATAACCAGTGCACCAGGTTGCCGGCAGGCGGTTGTGGCCGGTTGCGCACCACGGCATAATAGGTTTTATGCATTTCGCGGCCCTTAAACATGGCGTTTATGCGCTCAAGCGCCTTGCTGGTTTTGGCGAAGAGGATAACACCGCTCACCGGCCTGTCCAGCCTGTGCACCACGCCTAAAAATGCGCCGTTTGGTTTATTATATTTTTTGGCGATATACTTTTTTACCTTATCATCCAGCGACTGATCGCCCGTATCATCAACCTGCACAATATCGCCTGCCCGCTTATTAACCGCAATAAGGTGATTATCCTCGTAAAGGATATCATCGTCGGTAATTTCGTGGTTGATGTATTTTATGTTGACTTTAGAGTTCATGGTTCATAGTTCATAGTTCATAGTAGAAGGAGATAGCTAGTAGCCAAAATGCAATTGCAGCGACTATGAACTATGAACCATCAACTATGAACTAATCAATACTCCTCCTTCTCGTTGGGGAAGGTTTTTGCTTTTACATCAGTAACATAGTTCTGGATAGCATTGTTCATCACCTGGTGCAAATCGGCGTATTTACGTAAAAAGCGGGGCGAAAAACCTTTGTTAATGCCCAGCATATCGTGTATTACCAACACCTGCCCATCGCAATGCTGACCGGCGCCGATCCCAACGGTTGGTATGCTTAAACTTTCACTAACCTGCTTAGCAAGTAATGCCGGTATTTTTTCCAATACTATCGAAAAGCAGCCCAATTCCTGTAGCTTTAAAGCATCTTCCCGCAGTTTTTGGGCTTCGGCCTCTTGCTTAGCTCTTACAGTATAAGTACCAAATTTATAAATAGACTGCGGCGTAAGGCCCAAATGCCCCATAACCGGGATACCTGCGGTAAGTATGCGGGTAACCGATTCGGCTATTTCAACACCGCCTTCCATTTTTACGCCATGTGCACCCGACTCCTTCATAATACGAATAGCCGAATTAAGCGCCTCTT
Organism: Mucilaginibacter sp.; assembly: GCA_040003105.1. Classification (GTDB taxonomy): domain Bacteria; phylum Bacteroidota; class Bacteroidia; order Sphingobacteriales; family Sphingobacteriaceae; genus Mucilaginibacter. Next base: position 1,338 of record JBDUDE010000890.1, read on the forward strand.
TTGAATTGCCCTGGTACGAACCAAAAGGTAAATCCACTATTACCAAAGCCCTTTTTGCCGCCCGTACCACTGATGACGCGTGGTAAATCATTTGGTCGAGGGTTATTGGCAACGTGGTTTCATGCCCTGCCATGACATTTGATGCAGAATCGCCCACCAAAATAATATCCGTACCAGCCTCATCAACAATGGCGGCCATCGAAAAGTCGTACGCAGTAAGCATGGCAATTTTTTCGCCACGGTTTTTCATTTCCTGCAAAATATGCGTGGTAATTCTTTTAACCTCTTTATGAATTGACATGGGTAAAGTTTTAGTGCGTACAAATGTAGAAACTCAAATTTATAAATGCGGAATTCGGAAGTTTGAATGCGGAATTATTTTAAAATAGCCTTGCCCTAATAAGTTTCCTTAGTATCTCCATTCCGCAATCGGCATTCCGACTTCCGCATTCAAAGACTTTCGCTTTCAAAAAAATCCAAAATCGAACATCCGACTTCCGAAATCTTTTTCTACCTTTGCACCCGTGAATCCAGAAGTAACGCACTTCAATATTTCAGTCTGTTTTCACG
>JBDUDE010000213.1:0-1906 GCA_040003105.1 Mucilaginibacter sp.
AAATCGCCAAATTTTCAAATTGAATAATGCTTGATAAAGAAGGAATAGCAAAACGTATTGCTAAGGAAATTAAAGACGGATACTATGTAAACTTAGGCATTGGCATACCAACACTGGTGGCTAATTATATACCTGAGAATATCGATGTGGTGCTGCAGTCTGAAAACGGGTTGTTGGGCATGGGGCCATTCCCGTTTGAGGGTGAAGAGGATGCTGATATTATCAATGCCGGCAAACAAACCATCACCATGCTGCCGGGTTCGGCAGTTTTTGATTCGGCGATGAGCTTTGGGATGATAAGGGCTAAAAAGGTAAACCTTACCATACTTGGCGCCATGGAAGTATCCGAAAATGGCGACATAGCCAACTGGAAAATCCCCGGTAAAATGGTGAAAGGCATGGGCGGCGCTATGGATCTGGTGGCCTCCGCAGAAAATATAATAGTAGCAATGCAGCACGTAAACAAAGCAGGCGAATCAAAGCTGTTACCCAATTGTACTTTACCGTTAACCGGCATTAATTGCGTTAAAAAAATTGTAACCGAACTGGCGGTGCTTGATGTATTGCCCGAAGGCGGGTTCAAACTATTAGAACGCGCGCCAGGGGTGAGTGTTGAAGAGATTATAAAAGCTACCGCAGGGAAGTTGATTATTGAGGGAGATATCCCGGAGATGGTTATTTAGTCCATAGTTGATGGTTCATAGTTCATAGCAACTTCACTTTCGGCTATGAACCATTAACTATGAACCATGAAGTGCTAGAACAGCTTCTCCCTCAAACCCTTCGAAATTTCCTCCGTTACGCAAATAATATCTTCAGCTTTGTGGCTGTTATTTACGATTATCTTATCGCATTCGTCTTTATAAGGCAGCAGGAATTCTTTGTAAGCAGGTGCCACATGATTAACCCATCTATACATCACATCCTCGTGCGAATAGCCGCGTTCCAGTAAATCGCGCTTAAGGCGGCGTTGCAGGGCTACGTCATTATCAGCTTCGATGAAGATCTTTAGGTCAAGTGTTTCAGCAATCTTTTTAAAGTGAAGAATAAACAAGCCTTCAACAATAATGATGGGTGCGGATTTTATCTCCAGCATTTTAGGAATAGCATCAGGATTATTAAAGGTGTATTCTTTTTTCACTATGGTTTGGCCGTTCATCAGGCTGTCAATGTCGGCCTCAAAATGGTCATGATCGATAGTTGAAGGAAGATCGAAGTTATAGTACATATTTTCTTCCCTGGTCATGTGATGGGCCACAGGAAAATAATAGTCATCCTGCGACACGAGGCTCACCTCGTCCGCAGAAAAATGTTCTAAAAAACACTTCAAAAAAAAAGTTTTGCCGGAGCCGCTGCCCCCGGCAATACCCATTATATATGGTTTATTCATTCGGACTACCGTAGCTGATGTTTACATGAAAGCGTTTATCCAAAGCGCCTAACGAATCGGCAACATTTTTTGTCATCACTAAAATAACATCTTTTGTCGATTCATTGTCTGTAAAACGGCCAACTACTTTGGCAAAAGTAGTGCGGTTAGTCATTGGGTTGGTAATTTTTATCACGGTACCTATCGGGGCAGTGCGGTGCAATACTAATTTTTTATTGGGATCCAGGCTTGGGTCGTCAATCCAGGTGGCGGCGCCTTTTTCATTTTTTTCGTAGATGCCAAATTTGTTGGCGTTTGAATGGCGGTCGGCACTGTCTTTTAAAATCGCCGCAGGCAGGGTTGAGTCGCGTATAGCTGTGGCTTGTTGGGTAACCGTGTTCACGACTGACTGTTGCGGCTGTGCCTGTACAGTTTGTGTTTGTGGCGTCTGCGAATTGCTTATCAACAAAATCTGTCCGGGTTGTAAACTGGCCGATGTTAAGCTGTTGGTTTTGGTAACCTGGTCAACCGTGGTGC
>JBDUDE010000814.1:0-6305 GCA_040003105.1 Mucilaginibacter sp.
AGGCAAAAGAAGATTATACCGCTAAAAATAAGCTGGCTAATTTTAAATATGTTACGCTTGACTACGCATCAGTACCTGATAATAAAGTTACCATTACCGATGCCGACTACCAGGCGTATTATGATGAGCATAAAAACGAGTTTAAAGCAGCGCAGGAAACCAGGACTTTTGACTATGTGAGCTTTAACGCATCACCATCAAAAGCTGATTCTGCAGCTACAAAAGTACAGGCCGAAAAAATGGCTGCTGATTTTAAAGCATCAACCAACGATTCGCTTTTTGTGCAGATAAACTCTGAAACCAAAGTTCCCCCGGCATATTTGCACAAGGGCAAAGGCCTCGACCCTAAATTGGATTCGGTAATGTTTACCGCCTCTAATGGTTTTATGGTTGGTCCTTACCTTACCAATGGCAGCTACAAAATAGCCAAACTTGTTGATTCGCGCGTTGAGCCCGACTCAATAAAAGCACGTCACATATTAATTGACCCGACAGGCATCGGGCTTGAAAAAGCCAGGGCTAAAGCCGACTCGCTTAAAAAACTGATTGAAGCCGGAAAATCATTTGCTGACTTGGCAGCCGCTAATTCGTTAGATAAAAACGCCCCTGGCGGCGATTTAGGCACCTTTGCACGCGGTAAAATGTATGAGGAGTTTGACAATGGGGTATTTACCGCCAAAAAAGGCGACATAAAAACGGTGGTTTCCAGAGCTGGCGTTCACCTGGTGCAGATTGAGGATACAAAAGGCTCGTCAAAAGTGGTTAAAGTTGCCCTTGTTGATGTGCCTTTGAAAGCTAGCAGCGCGACCCAAACGGATGTTTATACTAAAGCACAGCGCTTTTTAGGGAATGTAACTAAAGAGAATTTTGCCGCCGAGGCTAAAAAGGAAGGTCTGGCAACAAAAACTGCTACCGATGTAAATGGTGTTGCAGGCTCGTTACCAGGTGTTGAAAGCGCCCGCGATATTGTAAAATGGGCCTTCACTGCCGAAAAAGGCGACTTTTCGGATAAGGTTTACATTACCGGTAACCAATACATTGTAGCCCACCTGGTAAGTATTAAGCCACAGGGCCAGCTATCGCTTGATGATGTGAAAAAACAAATTGAGCCGATGGTTAAGAACAAAGTAAAAGGCAAATTATTGGCTGATAAGCTGCAGGCTGCGTTAAACGGCTCAACCACTATCGACCAGGTTGCGCAAAAAGCTGGTGTAAAAGTAAACCCGATACAAAATATCGTGTTTGCAAACCCCGTAATCCCTGGTTCGTCAGCTGAGTATAAAGTTATTGGTACTGTGTTCGGTTCTAAACCAAACAAGCTGTCAAAACCAATAGAAGGTCAACAAGGTGTGTTTGTGTTTACACTTGACAGTTTTGTTAACCCCGCCGTCATTACCAATACCGTTAGAGAGAAAGAACAATTGGGCCAGGCACTGTTGCAGCGCTCGCGTTCAGCGATATTTGATGCCCTGAAAGATAAGGCGAATGTAAAAGATTACAGAGCTAAGTTTTTATAGGAAATTTAAAGGTAATTTTGTATCCGGGATGGCGTTATAGCCAGTCCCGGATTTTTTTTGTTTACGGTTATGGAAATACAGGAAAATTTTGTGAATAAGGTGGCCCAAAGCGGCTTGGTTACTTTGGACCCGGCCGCCTTTTATCCTGAAGGTGAAAGGGTTGTTTATGATATAAAGGATAACCTTTTCATGGAGCTGATATTGAAGGAAAAGGATTTCAGGGAGTTTGTGAAGGGGTATGACTGGGCACAATATGACGGTAAATATGTTGCCGTAACCTGCACCGTCGATGCTATTGTGCCGGCATGGGCCTACATGCTGCTGGCAAACCGGCTGGCGCCCTATGCAAGAGAAGTTGTTTTTGGCGATACCGAGGTGCTGGAAACTGTGTTGTTTGTAAAAAGCATAGCTGCTATAGACGTTGAACAATACCGCGACCAGCGGATAGTGATCAAAGGCTGCGGGGATACGCCGGTACCGGTTTCGGCCTACGTTGAGTTAACCAAAAAGCTTACACCGGTTGTAAAGAGCCTGATGTTTGGTGAGCCATGTTCGACAGTGCCGATTTATAAGAAGAGGGATTGAGGGAGAATCAAGAGTCAAGAGTCAAGATTTAAGAGAAGCAGTTAGGCAGGATGAGTTTTGCGACTGAATTTATCGACTGATTTTAATCCGCGTTCAGGCAGATTTTCCTGTCTTGACTCTTGGCTCTTGATTTCTTGACTCTTAAATCTTAACTGAATGTCATCATCCAAAATACTAATTTACTTTCATAGCAGTTTATAGTCAGAGTCTTAACAAAAACAAATAACATTAATTTTACTTTAAAAGACTACAGGCTAATAATACAACAGATGAATAAATTCTTTCTGCTCCTTTCCTTCCTTGCCGCATTTATTTTAAGATCGTCCGCACAGGAGATGAACTACCTGGGCGAACCTTCATTTAAGGTGGGCGAGGAACTGGACTATAAACTAAAATACGGTTTTTTTACTGCTGCGGAGGCCGTTATAAGGGTGGGGGAAAGCGACAAAAAGTTTGAAGGTAAGCCCGCCTATCACATCGTTGCCGATGCTAAAACTGCAGGCACTTTCGATATCTTTTACAAAGTGCGTAACCGCTATGAAACCTATGTCGACCAAAAAACGCTGGAACCTTACTTTTATACCGAAAACCGCAAGGAGGCCAGCTACAGGCATACGGATAATGTAACCTATGACCATAATACCGATAAAATAACCGCGGCAAAAGGTGTTTACCCGTTTAAGGGGAAAACGTTCGACTTTTTGTCGGCTTATTACTTTGCCCGCAGCGTTAACATATCAAAGCTGAAGATTGGCGATAAATTTAACCTGCAGTATTTTTTGGAGGACGGCGTACATTCTATGGAAATTACCTATGTGGGTAAAGAAAAGATGGATTGCGCGGTCGGAACTTTCAATTGTTTAAAATTTAACCCCACAATTATCCCGGGGCGTGTGTTTAGAAAAAGCAGTAAGCTATATTTGTGGATTACCGACGACAACAACCGGATACCTGTGAAGGCTCACGTTGAGTTGGTGGTAGGCAGTATTACAATGGATTTAACCGGTGCTAAGAACTTGAAGTATGCACTGAATCCGCTAAAGAAATAAGAATGATAGAGGTTGGTAACGTTTTAGTACACGAGGACGTAGTAAAAGAGAATTTTGTTTGCAATTTGAATAAGTGCAAAGGCGCATGCTGCCTTGAAGGCGACTCGGGCGCACCGCTTAACGTGGATGAGCTTGACTTACTGGACGAAATTTACCCGAAGGTAAAACCCTTTATGAATGCCAAAGGCATTGCTACCGTTGAAACAGTTGGCACCTACGTTACCGATTTTGAAGGCGACTATACCACGCCCTGTGTTGATGTAAACAAAGAGTGCGCCTACGTGATATTTGAAAACGGCATCACCAAATGTGCCATAGAAAAGGCTTATGAACATGGCGCTATCACCTGGAAAAAACCCATATCATGCCACCTGTACCCCATCCGCATAACTAAATACCCCGAGTTTGACGTGCTAAATTACGACCGCTGGAGCATTTGCAGCCCTGCCTGCTCGTTTGGTAACGAGTTGAAGGTTCGTGTACACGAGTTTTTGAAAGCCCCGCTCATCCGCAAATATGGCGCTGATTGGTACCAGGAGCTGGAAGATACGGTGGCGGGGATATAGGGATGATCTCCTGGTTAATGAAGTTTCAAAGATTTTGAATTTGTCGAAAATATATTAAATTTGTTTTCAACGACCAGTTATGCATACCGCCTAAATAAGGCAATAACTCCATGATTACATTGATACAAACTGAAGCCAAAAAGTAAAGGCTATTTTTACGTTACCTGAAGATGATTTACCTGGTGACTAAAGTGCCATATTAACCAAATTTAACCTGATATTTAATAATCTGCTACATTATGTAAGGCCTTACAGAACTTTCACAGGTGTTAACCAATAAATTCCCCTTCCCGATAGTTGATACTATCGACGAAAAATAAGTATACAACAGGTGTCGCAATTTTACATGCCCGCATAAAATCCGAAAAATAAATTTAAATAAATAGTTTTTTGAGTGGATTTCCTCTAGCGTAGATAAGAATAACCAGTTGAAAAGAACGACATAATAGCCTTCGATAATTTATTCCTCATATTAAAAAAATCACAAATGGAAACTCCATCTGGCGGACGGGCCACTATCATCGAAAATTTTGACGGCATTGAAATCGTAGTCCCGGCGAAGAGGAACACATTTGTAATGGTGTTTTTTGCAATTTGGCTATGTGGATGGGCGTTTGGTGAATTTTCTACGTTAATGCCGTTTATTTCCGGCGGCAATTCATCGCACGATTTTTTTACTATAGTGTGGTTATGCGGGTGGACATTGGGCGGCTTTATAGCTTTCAGGGTGCTTTTTTGGACAATTGCAGGAAAGGAAATTATTAAAGTGGGACAAGGATCGCTTACAATTGACAAACGTGGTGCGCTGTTTTATAAAGCGAAAACTTATGATTTAAAGGAGTGTAAAAACTTTCGTGCCTGGCAGGAATACGCAGCCCGCAGTCCTTTTGGTAATACAAGGTCTGACAATGCATTTAACTTGGGGGGCAACGGCACAATAAAGTTCGATTATGGCATGCAAACGATAAAGTTTGCCGACAACGTGGATGAAGCTGAAGCCAATTTTATACTGCAAAAATTACGCGATAAAAAGTATATCGGTTAAATTTCACCATCCCGCAGCTCCCCCCAGGGGGATGGTAAAATCAACCGTCCCAACGCACAATTACTTTTCCACCGGCATAGCGTTCAGCAAAATGTATTCTCGCTGGCTGGCGGTAAAGTGCAGGCTGTCGGTTGTTAGGGTGACGGGGCGGGTTACCAAAAGCTCGTCAGCCAGCACTATGCCGTTTTTAAAGGTGGTATAGCCTGTCCATGTGGCTGTGCCGGGGGTAAGGTTCATTTTTACTTTTTTGCCGTCTTTAAGAGTAACTTCCAGCTGTTTCATGTCGTGGTCGAAATAGCCCTCGCTGTTGCCGTCGCGTTTCAGGGTGATGGTGTTGTGGTTTGCATCGATGGATATAACGGTTATAGTTTGTTTGCCGGCGCCGCCAAGCTCCCAGGGCACGGTAATATCGGCTGCCCAGGTGTCACCTTCTTTTAAGCTTGCCGGCGCAGTGCCCCATACCAGGGTGGTATACAAAAGCCCGCTGGCGCTGGTGTTGGTAAATTCCTTGCCTTCGTAGGTGCCTTTACCGTCGAGGCCAATCTGAGACACGCCGGTGCCTGCCGGGCGGCCATCGTACAAATCGGTTTCGTTAAATTTTGGTTTGGTAGGATTATCGTCGAGCACCTCGTAGTAGCTGGTGCCGCTAACCCGGAACACCAGGGGCGCAAAGTCATCGCTCGCAAAAGCGATGGCGCGACTGTAAATATTAGCCAGCTTTTCGCCCTTTTTTAAATTGAGAGCAAAGAATGGCGTGGCGTTAACGTTTTTAGCAGATGGTTGGCAATTGGCCTGGTAACCGCTTATACCTGTAAACAATAAGGATACTATGAATGATTTAGTTTTCATGTGGTTTGTTTTATTGATGAAATCTAAATATCAAGTGCTGCTGCTGTAGCGGGAAATTATTTCAATAAAAGGGGTGAGGTTTTAAATGGTTTGGGTAAAGTTGGATATGCTTTCCTGTTTCCGCAGGAGCTCCCGGCAGTTTAAGTTAATCCACAAAAATCTGAATAGGAACTTACGGCTATATGATGGGCTATCTATCTGCGGCAGGGACTCCCATGGAGTCTAAATATATTGTTTATCATTGGAAAATGCGAAAAGTGCTGACACTAAATTGTCAGTACTTATTGTAAAAACTGTTTATCCTTACTGTCATGCCGGCCACCTTTGGCAGATTCTGCGGGACGAAAAATAGGTGGTTGTAATTATGTTTGCTCCGGAAGCTGGAAGCTTTCCCCATGCCGCACAACGAGTTACGCTTCGCTAAACTCGCGGCAGCAAAAAAATGTGCTGACCCAAAGACCAAAATCTTCAAATCAGCACATCATCAAATTTTCAAATCGAAAACCTTACAACCCAAACGCACTCTTCACCTTATCCACATAATCCAACTTCTCCCAGGTAAACAGCTCAACTTCGCGTTGAATTGCTTTGCCATCGTGGCCTATGAAAGTTTTGGTTACTATTTCGTTAGGGCGACCAAAGTGGCCGTAAGCAGCGGTTTCGCTGTATATGGGGTTACGCAGTTTGAAACGGG
>JBDUDE010000517.1:0-1898 GCA_040003105.1 Mucilaginibacter sp.
TTTTTACCTGCTCGTCATTCCTGCTTAGCAGGTGCATAAATATTGGGTTCTCAGTAGTCCATGGGGCAACGGTAGCGTACATTTTCCTGATGGCAAGCCCGCGTCTTTCCCTGTCATAACCATCAAGCAGTAGCTCGTGCGTACGAACAGAATTAAAAACTCCATTTGGTTGTAATTTAACCTCTGTAACTTTTTCGGGGTATACCTCCAATATTGAGGGGGTTTGGTAACTGTAATTTACCTGCGATGTATAAGTCGGATCCGCTTTCCAATGGGTGGTCTGATCGCTCAGATCATAACGCATCGAATTGTTAAAAGCATAGTTTGTTTCAATATAAATGCCGTGTTGTTTTTGCATTTGCTCCGGGGTTCCAACAACAGCGCTTTCTTCTTCAACCAAACCCAATATTTCATTAATGGTCTTATTTATAACTATTGAATGATTACTGCTGTTGCTTATTGACAACCACTTTACAATTAAAGGGATACCATCGTATAATTCGTAATGAACCGCCACGTCAATACCTTTTAACGAGGTCGACTGAAAATTCAACGTAAGAACCTTGCCGTTAGATCTCTTAATATTACCCCCCCAAAATGTTTGCTTCCAGTTTATAAACGGCTGAATTTCGGATACGAAATAAGACTTGAACTGAAAATCATTTTCATTTGCTGTGAACGAGTCAATCCATTCAGGCAGTAAATAGGCGTGTTCTTTCTGCCCGTACAAACCTCCTACGTTAAAATTTTTCCCATCAACAACTAACGCCGCCTCGGGCTTTACATCTCTCAATAATTGCTGGTTGCTGCTCAAATTTTGATAACTGATACATGCTACGTTGGGTTGTATACGAAAAACTCTTTTCACCAACCCGTTTGAAAGGGCAATGTCTTTCCCGTTTTCAGATTTTTTAACAGACGCTACATAGGCCTTATTGTTGATAAGCCAATCACTTGTTTGCTTTTCATTACCTGTTTGCCCCTTGCCAAACAACGCGGTGAGCATCAAAGCAAAAAAGATAAAATACTTTTTCTTGTTCATTATTCTAGAGTTTGTCTTAGGCTTGCGTTTTTAAAATTAGTATTAAGGATTGAGAAAAAACAGTTGCCATACTAACAGCCCGTAAACAAAAACTTTTTTTATGTCAGGTTGCTTGCGCCCGGCATCAAATTATTAAATTTCGCTATTTATTTACGACTACCAAAGCAGGTCTTTCAGTCTAGCTTATCCTGAATATAATCGGTATACAAATAAAGGCGTAGGTAAAAGGTTAAAGTTTTATGTTTTTATCTTGTTATTAAGCGCTATAGGGATTTATCAGCCAAAATATCTATAAATGTGTTTTTTGAATTGAATTTTCTTTTTCTCCGTACCTCAATAGCCGGTTCAACTAATTGATTTCACGCCAGGAGTCGAACCAGCGAAGAGTTTCCGTAAGAAAACGGTCTCTAACAGGTATCAGCTTAAACCAAAAAAAGGCTGTTCCAATGCTATGAAACAGCCTCCATTGAAAAGGTTAAAGGTTAAATGTTGTGCCCATAGAAAATCAGGAATTTAGGCTTATGAACTCCTGCTATCGTTAAAAATACTTTTTTGTGAATAAACAATCCAATGCCCAAACCGGGGGTTGGAATTGCAAATACAAATCAATTTGTATGAGGCAAAATGCCGGCTTTTTCAATTTTGGCGATACATTATTACTGACCGGTTTGCTTTAATATAGGGGGAAAAATTCGGGGTGGCTATTTTACCACCCCGAACAATCAATAAAAAATTATTTGACTATAGTGCGCTAGAAATTTGAAGGATTACCAGTGTCCCACCACAGGCGGGTTGCGATATCATCTTTTGCACCGGCGCCCATTTTTGATACAGCATCTGAAACAGCCGCTGTGTT
>JBDUDE010000094.1:0-6286 GCA_040003105.1 Mucilaginibacter sp.
CCAGGGGTGTCGTACCATTTGGATGTTGTGTGGCAATACATTGTTTTTGCAGGGATATTTTTGGCGGTTGCGGCAAAGTCGGCACAATTCCCACTGCATACCTGGCTGCCTGATGCAATGGAGGGCCCAACATCGGTGTCGGCATTAATACACGCAGCAACTATGGTGGCTGCCGGGGTGTTTTTGCTGGGCCGGGTGTATCCAATGTTTAACGAAACAGAGCTGACCATACTGGCAATCATCGGCTGCTTCACCGCTTTTATGGCGGCAACCATAGCGCTCACGCAAAACGACTTAAAGCGGATACTGGCATACTCCACCATATCGCAGCTCGGTTATATGATAATGGCCATGGGGATCGGCGCTTATTCGTCGTCGTTGTTCCACCTGGTAACGCATGCATTTTTTAAGTGCCTGTTATTTTTGGTGGCGGGAATAGTTATACATCAGATGGCGCACATAAGGGACGATAACAAGCTCGACATCGACCCACAAAACATTTTAAACATGGGCGGCCTGCGCAAAAAAATACCGCTTACTTTTATTGCCGCCCTTATTGGCGGGTTGGCGCTTATTGGCCTGCCGTTTACATCGGGCTATCTGTCGAAAGATGGTATACTGATACAGGCCTTCCAATGGTCGCAGGGCAAAGGCTGGATGTTTATGCTCATCCCGGTGTTTGCGATATTGACCACCTGGCTAACTGCTTTTTATGTGATAAGGCTTATTGCAAAAGTGTTTTTTGGCGATTTAAGGTTGCTGGAACGCTTCCCGGCTATAAAGCTGCATATCGGTGATGGCGGCTGGCATTACGCAGTTCCGTTATTGTTTTTAGCGGCTGGTAGCATCTTCCCCATATTTTCATTTAACCCATTTAGTTACGAGCATTCATGGCTTTATCACGGCATGTTTCAACCGGGCGCCGCCGCTGGCGGAGGTCTATTCCATGTGATTGTACCTGTTGGGGTAAATGTTTTTAGCATACTGGTTATATATGCGGCTTATACCATTTATGCAAAACGAAAAGTTAGCCCGTTTTCGCAAAACAACGCGCTGTACCGGCTTTCGGCTAACGAATGGTATTTTGATGCTGCCTATAAAAAATACATCATAACACCTGTGCTGGCCATAGGCCGTGCCACATTTAGGTTGGACAGGCGGGTTATCGACGGCTTTATCCATTCCGTGGCCTATGCAGGCATGTCGCTGGCAAAAGTTGCGATGTGGACGGACAGTTACATCATCGATGGCTTTTTAAATTTGATAGTAGCTGTGGTACAATCTATCGGTAACTTTGCACGCCGTTTCCAGGGTGGCAAGGTGCAGTATTATATTTACAGCATGCTGGTGGTTATTTTGGTAGTATTTATTTTAACAACTGTGTTTTAGATATGAGATATGAGATTTTAGATATGAGATTAGGAATTAGCTTAAAGCAAAAAGCTGAAAGACTAAAGCTATTGTCGGGAATCTCAGATATTTATTTTCCAGTCTCACATCTCACATCTCACATCTCATATCTCACATCTAAAAAATGAACATCCTGACCCTGCTAATATTCACGCCCATCCTGTTCGCATTTGTTATTGCGGTGCTGCCATCATCGTGGCGGGCTGGCTTTAAATACATTACGCTGGCAACAACGCTGGTGCAGTTGGGCATGAGCATCTGGATATATTGCAATTTTAAAAACGGTGCAAATTTCGGGGGCGTCAGCCACGAGGGGCAGTTCCAGTTTATGCAAAAGCTGCCATGGATAAACCTTGATTTAGGCGCGATGGGCAAAATGCAGATAGATTATTTTGTGGGGATTGACGGCCTTTCGATAGCGCTGTTGGTGATGGCTTCGGTAGTATTGGTAATAGCCGCCCTGGCATCATGGGAAATAAAAAGCAACCTGAAAGGCTTCTTCGTGCTGTTTCTGATATTGGATATGGCCGTAATAGGGGTATTCTGCTCGCTTGATTTTTTCCTGTTCTATATTTTTTATGAGCTGATGCTGTTGCCATTATACTTCCTTATTGGAATGTGGGGCGGTGCGCGGCGCGAATACGCAGCGATAAAATTCTTCCTGTACACGTTGTTCGGTTCGGTATTTATGCTGCTGGTGATGATAGGGCTTTACCTTTCGGTTAAGGATCCTGTAACAGGCAACCATACCTTCAGCATGATACAAATGATGAACCCTGCGAATTTCGAGTCGGGGTCGGTATTTTCTGCATTAAGCCATGCAACTATTTTGGGCATGCCGGCGCGGGCGGTTGGGTTTGTGGTGCTGTTTATTGCCTTTGCCATTAAGGTGCCCGTAGTGCCATTGCATACATGGTTACCCGATGCACACGTGGAAGCGCCTACCCCGGTTTCCATAATTTTAGCCGGTATCCTGTTGAAAGTTGGCGGTTACGGCATCATCCGTATTTGTGTAGGTATCTTCCCCGAAATTGCGCACGCCGATGCTTACTGGCTGGGGATGATTGGTGTAATATCCATCATCTATGGCGCACTGAATGCCCTTGCGCAACAGGATTTAAAACGAATGATAGCCTACTCGTCCGTATCGCACATGGGGTTCGTTTTACTGGGGATAGCATCAATGACTACTGAGGGACTGAGCGGCGCTGTCATGCAGATGGTTAGCCATGGATTTTTATCAACCATGCTGTTTTTCCTGGCCGGTGTCATCTACAACCGGGTACACGACAGGGGCATCAACCACTTCCGCGGACTTGCGGCCATCATGCCGAAATACACATCCTTTGTGGTGATTGCATTTTTTGCGTCTCTCGGACTACCTGGTTTCTCGGCATTTATCGGCGAAGCCTTTTCACTTACCGGGGCATTTAAATCACCATCGGTAAATGGCTTGCTGCCCTATTGGATGCCGGTTTGCGGGTCGGTAGGGATATTGCTGGGCGCGGCCTATTTTTTATGGACGCTGCAGCGAATGTTTTTTGGCACGTTAAACTTGAAAGGCGGCTCGGTATGGAAAACAGCTCTCGCCGATTTGAACATCCGTGAGAAATTAACCTTACTGCCGCTGGCCTTACTGACGCTGGTTTTGGGCATAATGCCATCGCTGGTATTTGGTAAGATAAACGATTCAGTAGTTGCGTTTATACAGTTTTTGGGGTCTAAATAAATAATTGCATCCGCCTTGTGGAAAAGCAAGTGCGGCAGCATCCTGTAAATGAAAGCTTCTTTCAGATGCTTCGAATTAACAGGAACTATTTATTTAACCCTAAAGATGATGTGTACGAAATTAATAATGGCTGCATGTGTATTATTTATCGCAATAGCAGCAAAAGCCGATGAGGGCCAGAAAGTGGCGTCGAAAGTTGAAAAAGTGATTGTATTTTTAAAAGGTGCGCAGGTAACACGCAAGGGAATGGTAAATGTACCCGCCGGTACAACCGACTTGGTTTTCGGTGAAATATCGCCGGGCATCGATGTGCAAAGCATACAGGTGCATGCCAATGGAGAATTTACCATTCTTTCGGTCAAACATGAGATGAATTACCTTGGAGAAGAATTGAAAGCAAAACAGGTTGCAGACTTGCTTGCCAGGCAAAAAGAATTAAGGGATAAAATCGAATTGCAAAACAGCCTGATGGCCATTTACCAGCAGGAAGAAATAATGCTTGGAAAGAATCAATTGGTGAAAGCCGATAATTTGACGCTTGATGTGCTGAAGCTAAAAGAAGCGCTGGATTTTCAAACCGCGCGGCTTACATCATTAAAAGAGAAACAGCAGGCCGTTACCAACCAGGTAGCTGCCCTTAACACCGAATTGCAAAAATACGACAGGCAAATTGCAGAGATAAGCCGGGGCCGCAGCACGGCCACCAGTAATATCAGGGTAACTGTATCGTCAAAAGCTGCTTTGCAATCATTATTTACTTTGAGCTATGTTGTGCAAAATGCAGGCTGGTATCCAACCTACGACATTAGGGCAAAGAACATAAACACCCCGGTAACTATCACCTACAAAGCTAACGTGAGCCAGCAATGCGGCGAGGAATGGAAAAATGTGAAGCTTACTTTATCAACCGGTAACCCGGCAGTTAGCGGTAATAAGCCGGATTTGACGCCGTATTACCTTAACGTGGGGATGTATTATAACGATCCAATGAGCACAGTAACGCGGGTAACCGGTCGGGTTTATGGTTCCGACGATCATCAGCCAATACCAGGCGCTTCAGTACTGATTAAAGGAACCACCATTGGGACTGTTACTGATGCCGGGGGTAATTTCTCGTTACAGGTGCCGCCAGGTGCACGAACCCTGGCGATTACTTTTATAGGTTATAAAAGTGAAGAACGGCCCATAAGCAGCGGCTTTGTAAATGTCGGGCTGAGTCTTAGTTCCAACCAGCTAAACGAAGTTGTGGTTGTTGGTTACGGCACCACAAGGGATAAAGATGATGACGGGTATGTAAGCCGGGCACTTGCAGGTAAGGTATCCGGGATACAGGTAAATACTACACCAATCGCCGTTAACAAAGTGGAGAACCAAACCAATGTCGAGTTCAATATTGATAATCCTTATTCAATCCCTACCGATGGTAAGCAATATTTGGTGGAGATAAACCAGGTTGAAGTTAAATCGGGTTTCCAGTACTATGTTGCGCCTAAAATTAATACAGATGTGTTTTTAACCGCGCAGCTGACTGATTGGAATAAGTATAACTTTCTATCGGGCGAAGCCAACCTGTATTTTGAAGGTACATTTATTGGTAAGTCGTTAATTGACGTAAACAATGCTGCCGATACTTTGAACCTTTCACTGGGCACCGATAAAAATATAGTGGTTACCCGTACCCTCGAAAAAAACCTCACTCAAAACCAAACTTTCGGTTCCAATAAAAAGGAAACCAAAAGCTGGATAATAGAAGTTAAAAACCGTAAAAACCAAAAAATAAACCTGCTTGTTGACGACCAGGTGCCGGTTTCGCAAAATTCGTCTATCGAGGTGGAGGTGCAGCAAACATCGGGTGCAAAACCTGATGCACTAACAGGCAAGGTTTCATGGAATTTCCTGCTAAATTCGCAGGAAGATAAAAAGGTACAATTAACATACATGGTTAAATATCCAAAAAGCCAGCAGGTAATAGTTCAGTAAACAGTAAATGCACGATTTAATACCATTTATACCGGGTTCAGTAAACGATGTTTTGGGCAGCTTACCCTTCTTTTTGCCCGAAATTTATTTAACCGCACTGTTTATTCTGGTATTGGTGACCGATTTATTGTTCGGCCGCTACTCCGAAAAGTTATGCAGGATAATTGCCTGCGCCGGGATTTTGCTGGTAATTCAACGGGATTACCAGCAAATTCAATTGCTGTTTGCAAGCGGCAGGTTTAACGGGCAGTTATTGTTTAATGAAATGCTGCTGCTAAACCGCATAGCCATCAACTTTAAATTTATTATTGATGCCCTGGCATTTGTGTTGCTGCTTTATTTCGGCTGGGATAACCGCTTGAAATCCCACCGTAAAGGATTGTCGGATTTGTATTCCATCGTTATCGGGTCCGTACTTGGCCTGCATCTAATGGCGATGGCGGTAAACCTGCTTTCAATCTATCTCGCTATCGAGATGGTATCTGTAGCCTCATACCTGATGGTGGCCTATCGGTCTGAAAATGCTTTTGGTACCGAGGCGGGGTTAAAATATGTATTATTTGGCGCGGCGTCCTCTGCTATGATGCTGTACGGCATATCGCTACTGTACGGCTTTACCGGTTCACTTAATTTGTTCAGCGGTAATTTGCTGCCCGGGCTTGTAGAGGCTAACCCGGTGGCGGTTTCATTTGCGCTGATACTCGTATTAACAGGTATAGGCTTTAAGCTATCATTCGTCCCCATACATTTTTGGGTGCCCGATGTTTATGAAGGCGCATCAACCCCGGTAACGGCATGGCTATCCACCCTGCCCAAGATAGCAGGCTTTGCATTATTGATAAATTTTTTACGCCCCTTTGTCTACTTCGAAAAATGGGACGGCTTTGATTTTAAGTTGGCGTTAAGCATCATCGGTATCATCACCATGATAGCCGGAAACTTTGCAGCTATAATGCAGCGTAATGTAAAACGAATGCTGGCTTACTCCAGTATAGGGCACACCGGTTTCGCACTAATGGCGATAGTAACCTACAATTCAACCGGCATAGCTGCACTTACTTTTTACCTGGCCGTTTATGGCCTTGCCAATATAGGCGCACTGGCATTGGCTACTTATTTTGCCAATGCCCTTGATGCCGACGATATGAACAGCTACAAAGGGCTTGG
>JBDUDE010000018.1:0-6276 GCA_040003105.1 Mucilaginibacter sp.
GGACTTAGCCTTTCGGTAAAAGTGGATGATGATAATGTAGACCCGGATACAATTTCTATATGTGGCGCTGGCGATAAAAAAGATATAAATAAAGAAATGGCGACCTACTACGGCAAGGGACGTAGCCTTTCGGTGCAGATGGGTGATGATATTGTCGACCCGGCTACTATTTCTATCTGTGACCTTGGCGATGAAAAAGATATCAACGGTAACGTAATCGGCTGGCACAATATGCCCGCCGGTAAAACAGCTATTGACCCGGTTTTGGGGAGGGTGGCGTTTGCATCAGCGCCATTGCAGCCGGTTAAGGTGAGTTACCACTATGGTTTTACCACCAACATGGGTGGTGGCGAATACGGGCGGCAAGACACATTTACCACAAAGTTGCTGCCGTTATTGCGTGTACCTACTGACAAGCCAACCATACAACAGGCCATTGATGCATTATCAGTTTCGGGTGGCGTGGTTGAAGTTGAAAACAACGATTATTACTTTGAAACCCCGGTAATAAAAGTGCCCGCAAATAAAAAGATAGAACTAAGGGCAGCTGATGAATGCCGCCCTGTTTTGGTTGCAAGCGGTGGCATTGAGGTTACCGGGGGCGATTCTTCGGATTTTATATTGAACGGTTTGCTGATAAGTGGCGGGTACCTGCACGTACCATTAACCGATAGCGGCAATCAGCCTAATAAATTATCAGGATTTCAAATACAACATTGCACACTTGTGCCGGGGGCAACACCTGCAATTGGCACGGTGGCAGCAGGCCCATCCATTCCCCGGCTGGTTGTGGAGTTGCCGGGTTTAGGGGTTACAATTCATAAGAGCATTATTGGCCGAATACGCTCGGTAGATGGTGCAAACATCACCATAACAAACAGTATTGTTGACGCCATCGGGAAAACCGAAGTAGCATTTGCCGATTTATCGGGCCAGGATGCGGGCGCTTCGCTTACGGTAACCAACACCACTATCATTGGCAAAGTATATACCATGATATTGAACGCTTCGGATAGTATATTTTTTGCGGCTCTTTTAAAAAATGATACCTGGCCCGCGCCGGTTATGGCCGAGCGCCTGCAGCAGGGTTGTGCGCGGTTTTCGTACTTCCCGCCAACTTCAATTATTCCAAAACCTTACAATTGCCAGCCTGCAACGTCGGGCGATAAGGTGCGCGTTCAGCCCTTGTTTACCTCGTTAAAGTATGGCGACCCCGCTTATTGCCAATTACATGCAATATGCCCCTGCGAGATAAAAGAAGGTGCAGACGACGGTGCCGAGATGGGCGCATTTCATAGCTTATACCAGCCGCAGCGCGTATCAAACTTGCGCGCCCGGCTTGATGAATATCTCCGCTTCAGTATGGAAGCGGGCATTTTTTATGGTTCATAATCAAATGGCCTCACCTAAATCCTCTCCAAAGGAGAGGACTTTAGCCTCGCGCTTTATTACCAGAATGTTCATAAACGGATGGCCTCACCTAAATACTCTCCAAAGGAGAGGACTTTAGCTTCGCCCTTCATTAAACCTCCTTCGAAGGAAAAGGTAGGGGGGAAGTTATACATGCTTAATGCATTGGTTCATAATCAAATCACAATAAACTACACATATTATGGCTGGAGATTATTCACGGAAAACGTTTAACCGCGAAAAAAACTATAGCGGCGTGCTTATGCAGCAGGGCCGCGTGCAACTTGATGCCGATTGGAACGAGCAATGGGAAATTCAGCAGGAAATAGCACGGGTAACAACCCGTGATGTTATAGGCTCATCAGGTGTACCCAAAAAGGGCGGCGGTTTTGCAATAGGGGCCACTGCCGGTGGCAACGACCTAACTATTTCGCCTGGGCGTATTTATGTAGACGGCCTTTTATTCGACCTGTACAAAGCTACGGGCGGCGCTACCTATTTTAACCAGCCTTTTTACCCGGCTCCCGATGGTTCGTTTTTTAACCTGGGTGAAAGCCCACCCGAGAGCCCGGCAAGCCCTCCATTCGCCGGCCTGAAAGACGGAGATTATATAGCTTACCTTGATGCCTGGCAGCGCGAGATAAATTTTCACGACGACCCGCACATCCACGAAGTGGCGCTTGGCGAGGCCGATACCACCACCCGCATGCAAAATGTATGGCAGGTGAAATTGTTACAGGTAACGCCACCATCGGCTGTAAACCCGGATTGTAAGACATCGTTTACCGAGTGGGATAATTTAACTGCTAAGGCCACCGGCAGGCTCAACGCTAAAACTATTACTGTTGCGGGCCAAAACCCATGCCAGCTGCCGCCATCATCGGGTTACCGCAGGCTTGAGAACCAATTGTATCGCGTTGAGGTACAAAAAGGAGGTCCGCTGGCATCGGCAACATTCAAGTGGTCGAGGGATAACGGGACGGTTGAAACACTAATTCAAAATATAGATAATAGTATAATTACTGTAGCCGATCTTGGTAAAGACAAGGAATTGGGGTTTGCGCTGGGCCAGTGGGTAGAGATTGTTGACGACGAGTCGTCATTGCAAAGCAACCCCAACCCTTTGGTAAATATTCAATTGGTTGACCCCGGAGAGCTGCAAATAACTGTGAATACTTCGGTTGCCCAATACAGCGGCAAACCGGGCCTTAAATTGCGCCGGTGGGACCAGGTTACATCGGCCACAGCAAATGGTTTAGGTACGTCGGGTGGTGGCTGGATAGAACTGGAAGACGGTATACAGGTAAACTTTAGTGCAGGAACTTACAATGCCGGAGATTACTGGCTGATACCTGCCCGCACAGCCACCGGCGACATTGAGTGGCCACCATATTCGTCGCCCGGTGCAAGTCCGGAGCCGCAGCATCCTGTTGGCACCCATCACCATTATTGCCGCCTGGCACTGATCCAGGTGCAAGGCGGTGTCATCATTATTAACGATTGCCGCAAGCCATTCCCGGCGCTAACCGAACTTACCGCCAGCGATATCCAGTTTAACGATACTGTCTGCAACCTCTCGGGCGCTGATAATGTGCAGGAAGCGATTGACCTGCTATGCGCCGCAAACGAAATACGCGACCATAATAAGTTTTTGCACGGCTATGGTGTAGTGTGCGGTCTTAAGGTAGTATGCGGCTATAACCGTAAATTTGTAACGCTTCAAAGCGGCTATGCGCTTGACTGCGGGGGCAACGTCATAAAAGTTAATGGCAGCGACGGATTGCCTTATGCCGTAGTTCAGAACGCCATTAACGCCAACCTGCTTGATAGCAGTGGCACCGGCGATGTTGCCCTTAGCCTGAGCCTGGTTGCCGGTCAGCCTACAATATCCGTTGAAAAATATGTAGAAAAAACACTGCTGGAGGAAATACTGGAAGGTAGTTTACTGAAGGACTTTTTTGACGATTCGATAGGTAAGGTGCTTACGTTTGTGCAAACGCAGATTGGGCCGGTAGACCGGGTTGTGCCCGTGCCGGTTGGCCAGCGCCGTTTAAGCGCGGTAATAAATCTTTTGTTCCAGTTTATTAACGCAGATACAGGTACTTTCTCGTTTCTGTCGGGTGTTCAGGGCACACGGAACCCGCAAAACTGCGCCACTGCCAATAACGATGATATGTTATTGTGGTGTTTGTTTAACGACCTGCGGAAATTACTTGGCAGCGATACTTTTTGCGGTGAATTTGATGGTGACGCCGATTTTCCGGACTACAAGATTGACCCCGGCCTTAAAACAATTTACGGCGGGCCATACAATTTCCACGCGCGCATGCAACTTACCCCGGATGGAAAATTTGGGTATACATCATCGGTTGCAAACAACACCATCAGCAAATATGACCTGGCCGCCGGGGAACTGGTTAAGTTGCTCGTCTTCCCCGGCGATTCGCATATTGTGCTGGCCGACATCGCTATGTCGACGGATGGCAAGCAATTGGTAGCAGTTGGTACTTTAAATAAGGACAGCTATTTCGCCACCCTTGACGTTGCCACCGATAAATGGAGCGAAAGTTCGGTAGTTACAAATGCGTTATATGGCCGCATAGCTTTTGCACCATTAACTGCGGAAGAAGCAAAGAAATTCGGTATAGCTAAGGGTGTGCTTTATGGTTCTGTGATTGGTACAGGTATTTTCGAAATATCGGGGATTGGGACTCCGAATTTTTTGACCAAAATAATATCTATTAGCCCGTTAAATGCAACAGGCTCCTTTGCGATAAACGTCATCAGCGAAGGCCTCAGATTTGCATTTACCTTTGGAAACCCAAATACCACCTTCGATTTTGTTGCGGTACAGCAATTTATTTATTTTCCTGGTAAAAACAGCGAAAACGGTCCGTCAATTGCTTTTACCGGGACCGAAAATAACGACGATATTATTTTTTATAAAAACACGCTGTACATAACAGGAACAGGTACCCCTGCAGTGCCCAATATAAGGGTGATGGGCAGTTTAATGCCGCAGAACAACGGTGTGTTTACTATCAGTGTATTTCCTGCCGACCCGAACCAGGACATCCCACAACCAAGTGACTCGATGCGCCTTGCCGGCTTTAACGACCAAATGCTGGTACTATATTGCGATAATAGCTGGATGCCGCGGGTGCCGCTCGATTTTATTAACAAAGGCGGCAATATAAACTTCGACCGGGCAAGTATCCCGGTTCAGATATTCCCGAGTGTTGTGGCTGTAACGGCGGATAACCGCAGGGGATACGTTTTAAATTCGATAGGTAATACAATTACTTCGATTGATTTTGAAAAAGTTTACAGCCTTGCCAGTCCGCCTGACTTTACCCAATATCCGCCTGCTGATATTGCGAATTACAAAAAAGGTATGGATGAAGCGTACAAGGAGATATTTACCCATGTGCTCGAATTCCTGAAAGATAGCTTCTGCGACCAGTTCCTGATCGATTGCCCAACATGCGGTCCGGATGATAAAGTTTACCTCGGCGTGGTGCATATTGACAACAGCAAAGTGTTTAAGATATGCAATTTCCGTAAACGCAAGTATGTAAAAACCTTCCGCACAGTGGGGCATTGGCTTTCGACCGTGCCTATATTACCGGTTATGAAAGAGGCGCTGACCAAATTTTGTTGTATGACAATCACAAATAAGATCTGACAAATATTATCGACCTAATATTAAAAAAATAGAAAAATGGATACTAACATAAGCAATATAACAGTAACCGGGCAAGTGGTTGATAGTGTGGAAAAGACCGGGATGGCAGGCCTTTTAGTTACTGCCATGGAAAACGCTGCAACCGGCGCGACAATAGTCGCGGGAGATGTATTGGATCAAAGTATACTTGGGACAACCAAAACCGATGGAAATGGCAGGTTCAGTATGGCGATAATGGACCCTAACCTGGCCCGTGGCCTGGCGCCCGATCTTTTTTTTAATGTATATGATGCGGACGGTAAAACATTGCTGACAAGTACTTTTGATTATGTGGTATGGAACGGCAGCACACAGGAAGATGTTACTATTAAAATACGCCGCGAAGCTGTAACACCAATAGGAAAAGACCGGGTTACTACTGTGCAAATGAGGACAGCTGCCACATTTTTAACGCAATCGGACTTTAGCGGGGTATTAACCCACGTAAAAAGCCAGGCAAATACATCGTTTGGTGTTTTGGGCAGTTCCATTGTGGATTCGATATCAAAAATTAAACTTACGCCGCTGAAAGTCTCCGTGCCGGCAGCCACTATTGTGGATACCAATGTAACCGCCGCCGGGCAAACCCTTACCGATCAAAACATTCAATACCAGGTTGCGGACTACCAGCCCGGTCTGAATAAAGACTTATTGCAATCGGTAACTGGTTTTAATCCTGTGGTGAGACAGGGAGAGTCTGTTAAACTTTACCAGGAAGATGGCGTAGTTAAATATTACTCGATAGTAAAAAACGCTGATACTACACAAGCTGCATCGGCTGCGGCACCCACCGGGGCAGCTGCGGCAGCTCCCGCGCCGGCTGCAACTGCAACAACGGATCATTCTGCCGATATTGCGAAGCTGAAGGAACAACTAACCACTACCCAACAAGATGCGGCCGCAAAGGACAAGCATATTGCCGATTTAACCGCCCAGCTCGAAGCCGTGCGTAAAGAGCAGGCATCAATTAAAAAAATGTTTAATGCCAAATTCAATCAGTAGCCCTGGCGTTATCAAGTTAATAACCTGTTGGCCGATGTCATTAAACTAAGCATTTTCGCCCTCTTTTTTGCTTGCAAAAGAGAGGGCAGGTCGAGCGAAGCAATGACCGGGTGAGTCCTCTGGAAGCGGCGTTAACGCAA
>JBDUDE010000533.1:0-1893 GCA_040003105.1 Mucilaginibacter sp.
CACGAATTTTATAAGCACGAATTTTTGGATACTCAGCGCCTATCCTAAAGGCAATGACGGTTGGATTTACCCGCAAAAGTTACTGGCTCCGGGTTCGTGAAATTCGATTTAATTCGTGAAATTGGTGTATTTCATATTATTAGTTGACTTTCGCACATTTCTTAAAAATGATTAGCTTTAGCTTTCGGCACCGATAATTCAATCTACATGAAACTATTACCAGCTATCCTGCTCCTGGCCTTTTTGACGCCGGCAAAAAATAATTCAACCTCAAAGGAAGTGCTAACCAGCATGTACAAAAAGTACCATGGCACCTGGCATAAATCGTTAAAGTTTACCCAAACTACCGAACGCTTCAGGAACGATAGTTTAGTAAATACCTCAACATGGTACGAAACCGTTGTATATCCTGATTTGCTGCGGATTGATATCGGCTCGCCAAATAGCCCTAATGGTATACTTTTCAGACACGATTCAACCT
This sequence comes from Mucilaginibacter sp., assembly GCA_040003105.1. Lineage (GTDB taxonomy): Bacteria > Bacteroidota > Bacteroidia > Sphingobacteriales > Sphingobacteriaceae > Mucilaginibacter. The sequence continues at coordinate 482 of JBDUDE010000533.1, forward strand.
ATGTGTTCCGCGCCAGTAAAATAGTACGTGGCGTAAAGGACGAAAACGAGCTGATATTTTTCCTGGGCGGGATGTATTTTAAAACTTTCGACGAAGTGTTAAAGCATTTTGATGAATTGCACTATGACCTTTCAAAATTCCACGCGTCCACCTGGAAAGGCAAACCCGTTTATGTTTTGGGCGCCGATAAAGATGACGATAAAGTAAACCAGCTTTGGATTGACCAGGAAAAACTGGTCGCCGTACGCTTTTTAAAGTATGAAAAAGATACCAAAGAGGAGGGGACCTTTGAGCAGCAAATACCCGTTAAAAATGCCTGGAGCGAAACCAAATGCAGCTTTTACTTTAACGACAAACTGCTGCAAACCGAAACCTATCGCGATTTAAAAGCAGATGAGCCTGTTGATATGAAGATTTTTGAGCCGGGGTTAATGAAGTAAATATCCTGCAATCCCGTCATTGTTTCGTTCCGTAGTGATGACCAGTAAGCATTCATCGTTACTTCAATGCATCACTTTCGGCCTTGCCGGTTGCAAAATATTATTATCCGACAACCAATCCGCCAACCGCTGCGGCCAGGTACTGATTGATTTTAACTTTGAGCGTTGCCCCATATTAAACCCATGTGCGCCTTGCGTAAACAAATGCGCTTCAACCGGCACTTTAGCATCGCGGTAACGCTGCAGCAACTGCAGCACCGGTACCGAACAGCATGGATCGTCATTAGCGGCCAGCAAAAACGCCGGCGGCGCATCCGAAGGCACAACATCCGGCACATAAAGCGGACCGGGATATATCTGTACAATAAAAGCGGGTTTTGAACTTTGACGATCTACCGGGTCGGCGGCTTTGGGGTCGCCTTTACCTTTATCAAACGCTACCATATCTACTACCTCGCCACCGGCTGAAAACCCCATCAGGCCGATACGATTGGTGTCGATGCCAAATTCTGCAGCGCGACTGCGCACCAGGCGCATCGCCCTGAATCCATCCTGTTTGGCATGCACATCAATTTTATAGGGTGATAACGTATCGCGGCCCAAACGGTATTTCAATACAAAAACAGCTACACCCAGGTTGTTTAAAAACTTAGCCGGGTCAATACCCTCGGCAGTATACACCAGCAACCGGTGACCACCGCCCGGGCAAACCACTACGGCTGCACCGGTAGCTTTATCTTTTGGCGGTAAATAAACGGTTAGTGACGGGTTATGAATATTTTTTACCCAATAATCTTTAGCCTGCTCAGGCTCGTTACGGCGGTTTTCAAACCCGGGTGCGCCTTTCTCCCAAAGTGGGATTACAGCAGGTTCGCTTTGCGCCAATAATATGGCAGGAAATAACATCAGGGTTGTAAAAAGTTTACGCATGGCTTGGTTGGATTGAGTTGTTAAAGATAATTAATTACCATC
>JBDUDE010000264.1:0-1892 GCA_040003105.1 Mucilaginibacter sp.
CAAACATCAATGCACTATTTACCGATGGTTTTAAAGATGCCGAACCCACTGCCGACGAAGACGATTACCTGGATACTGATACCGTAGCCAGCCAATTGTTCCAGGTGGTGGATGCGGATAGCTCGCAGGTGCTGGCTATGCTGGCCGTACACGAGGGCCGTAACATGGTGATACAGGGGCCGCCGGGGACAGGTAAATCACAAACCATTACCAATATGATTGCCAACGCGGTAGGGCAGGGCAAGAAGGTTTTGTTTGTCGCCGAAAAAATGGCCGCGCTTGATGTGGTGAAACGCCGTTTGGATGCCATTAATTTGGGTGAGGCTTGCCTGGAGCTGCACAGCCACAAAGCCAACAAAAAAGAACTGCACGAAGAACTGAAACGCGTACTGGAACTAGGCAAGCCAACTTTTGAGGCCCTGCAGCAGGAGCTGGCTTTGCTTGAAGCATACCGCAAAGAACTCAACGAGTATTGCGCGGCTGTTAATAATGCTGTTATTGGCAGCGGTTTATCGGCACAAAAAATAATAGGCTTTTTACTGGCGATAGCAAAAACTGCTGGGCAAGTACATCTGCCCAAATTGCCGCTTGAGGTTATAGAAGCCTGGGACGCCGACCGTATGGGTATGGCCGAAGCCATGGCTGACAGGATACAGGCGAGGTTAAGTGATATTGGAATTCCATCAAAATTATTGTTTTGGGGAAGCCGTCTTACCGTGATGCTGCCACATGAGGAACAGCCGATTCAACAACTGTTATCGGCAGCGCTGCAGGCATTAAAGAATTTGCAATCCGAAGCGGACACCATTGCCAACCAGTTTGGTGTACCATCACCAAAAAACGGTCTTGAAACTGAAAAACTGCTCGAATTGTGCAGGCTGGCTTCACAAAGCCCCGATTTAAAAGGCATCACCATAAAAAATGATGCCTGGCTGCATAACCAGCGTGATATTACCGAACTGCTGGATACCGGTAAACGCTTTGCCGCCCTGCACCGCGAATACGAAAGTATATTGATACCAGAGGCCTGGGACCAGAATGTATTGGAAATTCGCCAGAATTTGATGGCCTATGGCGATAAATGGTATAAATTTTTGAAAGGCGCTTACGGGAATGCCAATAAACAGCTGGCAGCCATGAGCCGGATGCCCCTGCCATCAGGGACAACCGAAAAAATAAGAATGGTGGATGCCATTTCGGAAGCCCGCAGGCTGGAGAAAACATTAACGGAATTGGAACCTTTGGCCATACGTTTATTTGGAAACCGATGGTTAAAACAACGGTCGGATTGGGATACGCTGGTAAACATTGCAGGTTACCTTGCACAATTACAGGCCAATATCGCAGACGGTTCTGTTCCCACCGCAATAATCGATTACCTGTTTAAAACCGAAAACGGGGATGCAGCAAAGGCAAGCTTTAATGCGCTTACCGCTAAACTGGCGGAGCAACAACAAGCACTACAGGTGGTGTTTGAAAAGTTGCATATCGATATAGCCGTCCGTACGCCCGGCAAGGAGTTGGAGGAACTGCTTTACCAGGAGCAGCAACAAACCATGGAAGCATGGATTGCCCGTTTTCCTGAACTGCAAAAAATGATAGCCTGGAACAATCTTGCCAAAACTGCTGACGATGAGGGTTTATCAGTTTTAATTAATGCCTCGCTTGAATGGGAAGGCGCCCGCGAACATTTGAAAACGGCCCTGCAAAAAACGTGGTACGAGTATTTAATTGAGCAAGCCTTTCAGTTTAACCCGGCGCTTATAAAATTTGAACGGGCCAGCCACGAGGAAGTGATTGAAAAATTTAAAAAGCTTGATTTATTAAACCTGCATTGCAACCGCGCCCGGGTAGCCCTAAAACATTATGAAGGTGTGCCAAGGCAACAGGCA
>JBDUDE010000441.1:0-1891 GCA_040003105.1 Mucilaginibacter sp.
TTTGAAAATCACTTTGCTTTGAAAATATCCCATCAAATACATAGCCGTAAAATTCGCCAATGGGCTGACCTACCATCGTTTTTTCGACTACGATTTGTGAGTTACCTACATACGCTGTCTGGCTTAGGTTAGCATCAGCTCCGCCTGCACCTAAACTGAGCACTTTATTAATATTCCGCGATACGGTAAAATCAGTTTTCCATGTAAAAGCTTTAGAACTAATATTGGTAGTACTGATTCTCAAATCAAACCCTTTATTGCTCATAGAACCCACATTGGCATAAGGCGCTTGCATGGATCCCTCGCCCTGCTGGGAAGCACCGCTATATAAAGGAAGTGGAACCCTTAACAATAGTCCGTTTGTTAAGCGGTTATAAATACCAAATGAAAAACCTAAGCGCCCGTTAAAAAACGTTCCGTCAAGGCTGGCATTGAAATCCTTTGTTTTTTCCCATGTTACGTAAGGATTTGCCAAATTACCTTGAAACTGTGCTACACCCGATAAGCCATTAACCACCGTATTAAGTTGGGTTGCAAAAGTATTGCCTGGTATGTTTTGATTGTTGGTAAGGCCATAACCAAGTCTCAGTGTCAATTCATTTATAGCATTTACACTTTTCAAAAATGACTCATGATTAATTTTCCAGGCAAATGCCCCTGAATAGGTAGTAGCCCACTGATTGTTGGTTGGAAAATTTGAAGAACCATCGCCACGTATATTACCGGTGATCAGATATTTATCATAAAAGTTTAAATCAACACGACCGAAATAGGCTTCCGATGAATTGCCGAGACCATTATCGCCTGAGTTTTTGGCCGAGATAGCATCGCCGGCATTGAGGGTCTGCACATTGTTTGAAGGGAAATTATTCCGTGAGCCGCCAACATTTTCGAAAGAGCTTGACTGCGCTTCGTGCCCTGCTAAAACTTTGAAATTAAATTTACTGAAATAATGGCTATAAGTTAGGTAATTGCGTAATACTGTATAAAAGTTTTGGTACATGTTTGAGCCACCATCGTTAGTGCCTTTAACATATTTACCAAAAGCAAAAGTTGGATAAAAATAATCCCGGGTACTAAAATCGAAATTACCGGATACTTCATTTCGTAATGATAAATCTTTAGTAAACAGTATTTCGGCATACGCGTTGCCAAACACTTGATTTCTCGTGCTAACGTTTTTGTTAAGTTGGGCTAACGCCACAGGGTTGGGAACTTGAGTCACATAACCGGCCGTGTTGGTAACCCCACCCCAGGAGCCATCGGAGTTTTTTACCGGAACATCGGGTGTAAGGTATAGCGCATTACCAATTACACCAGAGGCAGTAGAATTTTGGTTTTCATAAACGTGAGCTAATTGAAGGCTGGTTCCTATTTTTAGCCATTTAGTGGTTTTATTGTCAAGGTTCAGCCGTACTGACGATCTTTTAAATGCAGACCCAATAGCTATCCCTTGCTGGTCAAAATAAGAGCCTGAAAGTGAATATTGGGTTCTATCATCGCCGCCGCTTACTCTAACTGAATTACTGTTCATCGGAGCTTTTCGGAATAATTCTTTTTGCCAGTCGGTACCGGTACCTAAATATTGGGGATTGGCAAATTCGTCCCTTGTATCAAAGCCCCACGCTTGTGCCCGGGCATTAATGAAAGTGGCAAACTGCTGCAAGTTCATTGTAGGGAGTGCTTTTGGCAACTCCTGATAACCGGCATAGAAATCATAAGCTACCTGTGGCACCCCTGCTTTACCTCTTTTTGTAGTAATAACAATAACGCCGTTGGTTGCCTGCGAACCGTATATAGCAGTTGCAGACGCATCTTTCAATACATCTATCGATTCTATTTCAGCAGGATTAATAGTATTTAATGGATTGGAGCCATTACCAGGGTCGCC
>JBDUDE010000968.1:0-1887 GCA_040003105.1 Mucilaginibacter sp.
GCCGGCGATACAACAGCTATCACTTATCCTATAAATTCCGGTGATCCAACAATTGATTGTACCTATACAATTCGGCCATCGCAATGGCAGGTTGACGGAACTAAAATAGCCGCCGGGTCTGTTTTATGCATACCCGCTGGAACCAGAGGTGCTTTATTGTTAAAAAATTTGAAAGGCACGGCCGACAAGCCAATCATCATTATAAATAAAGGCGGCCAGGTAACTTTTAGCGCAGCACTTACCGCAGGATACGCCTTTAAGACTCAAAATTGCCGGTATTTTAAGATAGAGGGTAGTGGCGCATCCGGCATAAGATATGGATTTGCGGTAGATGGCGGCAATATCGGCATGACGATGGACGACCTCAGCTCTGACTTTGAAATTCAAAACGTTGAAGTACGTAACAGCGGCTTTGCAGGCATTATGGCCAAAACCGACCCAACTTGTGATGCAGCAACGCAGCGCGGCCACTTTACCATGAAAAATGTACTGCTGCACGATAATTATGTACATAAAACCGGGGGCGAAGGTTTTTATGTGGGCAATTCTTTTTATGCAGAAGGAATGTCGATTGCTTGTGGCAAGGTTTTGCCTCATGACGTAGTAAATGCCCGTATATACAATAACCTCACCGATTCTACCGGCTGCGAAGGCATACAGGTTGGCAGCGCGGTTTCCGGCTGTGAGATCTATGGTAATACGGTTAAATCGCCGGGACTAAAGCCTTTTGCAAACGGACAGGACAATGGTATACAGATAGGCGAAGGCACCGGCGGCAAATGCTATAACAACCTTATTAAAAACGCCCCGGGCAACGGGATAATAGTTTTGGGCCTTGGCGACAACCTGGTGTTTAATAACTTTATTCTCAACGCTGGCGCCAACGGCATTTTTGCAGATTCCAGATACACGCCGGGCCCGAATTTCCAGTTTATCAATAATACGATTACTGCCCCTGCCGCCGATGGTATTAAGTTAAACTCCGAAACTATCCCGATGAATACCGTTATTAATAATGTTATCATAAACCCCGGGTCGGGTACTGCGGTGTTTAAAAAGAGCAAAGACGTTAAGCTAACAGCGTTGAACAACTACGTAAATAAGGATGTTACCACCTGTATGTTTGTCAATTTTAATTACGATGATTTCCATTTGCTATCATCCTCTCCGCTAATCGATACTGGTGCAGATGTATCGCCGTATGGCGTAAGTTTTGATTTTTACAATACTACACGCCCATCCGGAAGCGGCTTTGACATCGGGGCAACGGAGTATAGATAAAGCGGTTAATAGTTCCTGAGTTTAAAAGTAGCGCTAAAAAGAGGCGTCGAACATCCTTTAATCTTTTAATCAAGTGAATCATAGTTCATTTTTGCGTTAGTGATTGCAACGGATACCGGCCCGTGGTTAAGGCCCGCAGGCGTATGAGCGGATAGCCCGGCCCGCTTCTATCAGCGGGAAACGCCCGCATTTTTCTGAACTATGATTAAAGCACGAAAGGTGGCCATGATGAAAAGGAGGCACCGCCACTTGCATCCGTCTGTCCGTAAACCAGATAAATCACAGTTCGGACAACAACTATATGGACGAATACGAGATATCGCAGCGGCTACAATTCACCGGCTCAATCAACCCAACCATCCACCTCCAACCCAATCAATCCTACGATACCATCCCCAATCCAACATAAACCGGCCAATTAACGTAATCCACTACAATCAGCTTAATCCTTTATCAGCAACCCATCACCAACCACCGATCTCACAAAAAATAAATTACCCTTTCCACTTTTAAATATAATTACTACATTTGCACCTCTTTTATAAGAAGTAATAACACAATGAAAAAAGATCTGCACCCATCAAACTATAGGTTAGTTGTTTTTAA
>JBDUDE010000146.1:0-1885 GCA_040003105.1 Mucilaginibacter sp.
TTGGAATGGTTTTTCAAAGGCCAAACCCTTTTCCAAACCTTAGTATTTATGATAACGTTGTTGCCGGCTACAAATTAAACGGACTTAAAATGGCCAAAGCAGATTTGGATAACATCGTTGAAAAATCGTTAACATCGGCCGCTTTGTGGAAAGAAGTTAAAGATTCGTTACATAAAAAAGGTACTTTTCTATCGGGCGGACAGCAGCAGCGTTTGTGCATAGCCCGCGCCATTGCCATGGAACCCGAGGTGATTTTGTTTGATGAACCAACCTCAGCGCTCGACCCTATATCTACCTCCAGTGTTGAACAATTGTTTCATGAGCTTAAGGAAAACTATACGCTTATTATAGTAACACACAACATGCAGCAGGCTGCCCGTGTAAGCGATAAAACAGCGTTTTTTTACCTTGGCGAGCTGGTTGAGTTTGACAACACCAAGCAAATGTTTACCGCACCAAGCGACATACGCACACAAAATTATATAACAGGAAGGTTCAGTTAATTTAAGTTGAAGAAGTTTAAAAAGTTGTAGTTGTTGTAGAAGTTAAAGGCTTTCCAACTCTTACAACATTTACAACCCTTACAACATTTACAACAATTATAACTAACAAGAAATGACACCATTAGAAAACGAAATTAACGCGGTTAAAAAAGAACTGGTTAGCATGTGGATACTAGTTCAGTCGCAGTTGAACAAGGCCAGGGAGGCCATGGTACAATTTGACAAGGACCTGGCCCGCGAGGTTTTGATAAAGGAAAAAAGGGTAAACTCTTTTGAACTAAAAATTGACAGGGATTGCGAAAATATCTTCGCCCTGTACTGCCCGGTTGCAGTTGATTTAAGGTTTTTGCTTGCGGCACTAAAAATAAATACCAATTTAGAGCGTATAGGTGATATAGCTGCAGGTATTGCATTGTATGTGGTTGAGTCGTCGGTAAACTTTGAGGTTAAGACATTGGAGAGCACTTCGCTTTTGCGTATGTATGACGAGGCGATAAATATTTTAATTGACACCCGCACCGCTTTCGAAAAAGAAGACACCGTGCTGGCGCGCAGTATATTTAAACGCGATGATGTACTTGATGCAATTAACGAAGGCGCACCGGTAGCTATTGCCGAGGTAATTAAAGCCGATTTAAACAGCATACCCGAGGCACTATACATTCTATCGATTTTCCGCAAGCTGGAGCGTGTAGGCGACCAGGCAAAAAATATTGCTGAAGAAATTATATTTTACGTAGAGGCCAAAATATTAAAGCACCTGGAAAGCAGCCAGAAAAACTACGACGGCGACGAAGATTAGGGTGATTTCGGATGTCGGATTTTTGAAATTAAATCCCAAATGGAAAATCCGTCCCGATAGCTATCGGGATCCGAAATTAAAAGATATTAATTAGGTTGATTGATTAATAAATGAGGGCAAGGCGGATAGTGATATCCGCCTTTGTTTTTTTTAGACCATAGGCGATGGATCATGGACCATAGACCATAGACCATGGTCCATGGAGTTACCAGATAAACTCTCGTGGCAACTTATTAATACAAAACATTGCAGCTATTATGGTCCATCGACCATGGACTACGAAACATTGCAGCTACTATGGCCTATGGTCCATCGACCATGGACTACGAAACATTGCAGCTACTATGGTCTATGGTCCATCGACTATGGACTACAAAACATTGCAGCTACTATGGTCTATCGTCCATCGACTATGGACTACAAAACATTGCAGCTACCATGGTCTATGGTCCATCGACTATGGACTACAAAACATTGCAGCTACTATGGCCTATGGTCCATCGACCATGGACTACGAAACATTGCAGCTACTATGGTCTATGGTCCATCGACTATGGACTACAAAACATTGCAGCTACTA
>JBDUDE010001001.1:0-6246 GCA_040003105.1 Mucilaginibacter sp.
GCTCCTGAATTAACTATCTGTATTTTTTATTGACTTTTTAAGGTTTGACTAGTTAGGCTGTTGTTTTATTTGAACAATAATGGGGCAAAGTGATAGAGAGCGTTCCTCCAAACAGGCCACGTATGTCCGCCTGGGTATTCATAATAGGTATGATGTATGTTCAGTTCATCAAACCTGGCCAGCATAATCTGGCCGTTTTTATAGGCTATATCCTCTTTTCCGCCTTCAGACAACCAAAACAATTTCAGGTCGGTATTAATCTTCGTACTGTTTTGTTTCATGAAATCATATTGGGCATTGGCTATAGCATCTTGCATGGGCACGATCCATCCGGAACTGAATACCCCTAAGTATGAAAAATAATTGGAGTTATATACGCCGGTATATAGCGTATTAATGCCGCCCATTGACAAACCAGCCAGTGCACGGTTCGCACTTGTATTTTTCACCCTGTAATTATTTTCAATGAACGGGATAATACATTGCTTCATTTCTGCTTCAAACGCCTTTAAGCCATCTACACCAAATGCCCCGGCACCCAAATTGGCATCGGGCATTACAACCAGCATAGGCCTGGCTTTTTTTCCGGCAATCAGGTTGTCCATGATCAGGTCCGTTTTCCCTTGCGTAGCCCAGCCGCGTTCATCCTCGCCGCCGCCATGCAAAATATAAAGCACAGGGTATTTTTCGCTGATGTTCGCATCATAACCGGGAGGGGCATAGATATAAACCTGCCGCCAGGATTTGGTAACTGTTGAATAATATTTCTTTATCCGGATGTCCCCATGCGGTACATCTTTTTCCGCATAATAATCTCCATCAGCAAATGGGATCTCAATGCCGCTTGCCATCCTGCCCATGCCGTAAAAACTTTCGCTTGCCGGGTCGGCAGTTGCTATACCATCTATTAAAAGGGAATAATAATGAAAGCCTTCACTTATGGAGTCTGTAGTAACACTCCAAAAACCATCGCTGCCCTTTACCAGATCATATTTTTTCGCCAGGTCTATTTGCACCTTTTGAGCATCAGGCGCCTTAATCCGGAACATAACATGATGATTAGGCAAAATAAGCGGATACTTTGCCCCCCTGGCATTGGTGGTAGCGGGCACAGCACCCATTGCATCGGGACCGCCTGAACTGTCCTGAGCTTCTGCTTCAAAGCAGAAAAGTAACAATAAGTAAAAAAGATGCGTTAAGTTTTTCATTAGTATGTTAGGTTAAATGATTGCCTGCCAATTGAGACTGCCAGCGGTGCAAGGTAAAATGAATGCCAGTTTTACAATGACACTGATTAATACAAATTCAACACTTGCGTTTATAATCAGCTAAAAAATCCCCCAGGCTTGAGGTTAAAATCACCTGAAGAAATAATTCCAGGCATGAGTAGTTTGTATGAACTCCTGAACGAACGTTGTATATATTTATTAATTTAAGCGATGATTTTTTTTCGAATGGCGGTACACTTGTCATCTAATTATATACCAAAAAATCGATTTAATTAAAGTAGCTACTATGAATATTAAACGCAATGCATTATTGCTGGCAGCAGGCTTGGTGATTTTCACAGCATTGAAATCACAAGCACAGTCTGCCATTTCAGGAGGCAGGGTTGATAAAATAACGGATAACGATTCGGTGCGAACTATCGCTCCATTCTTCACCCCGGCAACTACATCAAAACAGACTCCGAATGTAGAAGGGTTTATTCAGCGCTGGTTACTTTTAGAGCCTATAAACAAGTCGATACGGAGTAATCTTGTTTTTACTAATAGTTACTTAAAAACACAATTTGACACTGCTTATTTTCCAAATCAGTTTACTGTTATCCCTAAAGATCGGGATCAAATAAAAGTTGGAGCGCAAGAATTGGCATGGCATGCGTTGGAAAGTCCAACCTTCAACGTCAAATTATTTCGTCTTGCCTACGGGTTAAAGAAACATACCTATGCCGTATTATTTTGGGCGGTAACTGTAGTTAACAGTCCGCGGGAAATCAAAAATGTACGTCTGGCGGTAGGATCAAACGGGGGATCGACGTGGTGGCTCAACGGCAAAGAGGCGGTGACACTTGACGGCGACAGGCGCATGGTAATGGATGATTGTGTTTCGACCCGGTTGACACTTAACAAAGGAAAAAATATAATACGGGGAGTATTAATCAATGGCCCCGGGCTTAGTGATTTTTGCGTTCGGCTATTGGATGAAAAAGGAAGCCCGATCAAAGATCTCACTATCACTCTACAATAAATTAGTTGATTATTCCTATCTAACATCGCATTTGTATAGCAATTGAATTATTATGAAATTAAAAATTAAGGTAATAAGCACGATAGCCATTTTTTCAATATTGTATGCCGGAAAGGCGACAGCACAAGTTGGCAAACCATTTATCCATGACCCGTCAACGATAGCAGAATGTGACGGAAAGTATTACACGTTCGGAACCTTTGGGGGCGGGTTAGTATCCGAAGACGGCTGGACATGGAATGGCGGCCCGGAACGGCCCGGCGGAGGGGCAGCCCCTGATGTATTAAAGATTGGTGACCGGTACCTTATTGTTTATGGCGCAACCGGCGGTGGCCTGGCGGGCGGCCATAACGGAAAAATACTGACTATGTGGAATAAAACGCTTGACCAAAAATCGCCGGATTTCAAATATTCGGAGGCCGTGGTAGTTGCCTCATCCGATGGTATCGAGGATAATGACGCAATAGATCCGGGCCTACTCCTTGACCCAACCGACGGCAGGTTATGGTTATCCTACGGTACCTATTGGGGTTATATACGTCTTGTTGAACTGGACCCCAAAACAGGTAAACGTGTGGAAGGTAACAAAGCATTAAATATAGCCATTGATTGTGAAGCCTCGGATTTGATATACCGGGACGGTTGGTACTATCTGCTTGGAACACACGGAACCTGCTGCGACGGCCCAAACTCAACCTATAATATTGTTGTTGGCCGTTCTAAAAAAGTGACAGGCCCATACCTTGATAACATAGGAAGGGAGATGTTAAAGGGAGGTGGGAAATTGGTAGTTGCAGCCGGCGACAGGCTGATTGGGCCAGGGCATTTTGGCCGTATAGTACTTAGCTCCGGGGTCGAAAAAATGTCGTGCCATTATGAAGCAGACTTGGATCAAAGTGCCCGCAGCGTGTTGGGTGTGCGTCCATTGCTGTGGAAAAACGGCTGGCCTGTCGGGGGTGATATCTTCAAAGACGGAACTTATGAGATTGAGTCTGAGCGGAGAGGATACGCCCTTGAACTGGCCGTTGATTTTACAAGAATGCCGGGTGGAATGCGATTTAATCGTAATAACGACGAACCGGTAAAACCTGTGCCCTCCCAGGAGTTGGCAGATGTACTTAAAACCTGGCCTGCAGGAAACATCGGTGTTAACTTGAGTGATTACATGTTTCGTCCTCATCAGAAATGGACAATTTCACCAGTTCCGGGTGCCGGCGGATATTTGGGCGGACCTTATTATAAAATAGTAATTGCCGGAACAGACCGTGCATTAGCGGCAACTGCAGATGCCGAACTTATAACAGCACCAACGTTTACAGGGGCGCCGGAACAATTATGGCGGATCGATCAGTTGACGGATGGAACTTACAGGATTATGCCAAAGGTGGTTCCAAATTCGAACGAGCAACTGGCTTTAGTGTCTTCCGGAGACAGCACACCAACACTCGCGAAGTTCGATATGAATAGCGATAATTCCAAGTGGAATTTCAGGGTCCACTAATCAAGTGGAGTAAACCGCACTTTTAAAAGCCGGATGTTATGCTTTCCGTATAACGCTGGTGGTGAAAGCTGTGTTTTAGCCCTAAAAAATCAGTAAACAATTAGTGATGATCCGGGTTCCAAAATCAGCAGAGTCCTTATCAACATAAATCTTGAGTAATTCATAATTGCACCTACCTTTGCCCCATGGCCGGAATATATTTACTAATTGATATTCAGCATCTTATTTGTTAAGAGTAACAAATAAGTAACAAACGGAATTAACGAAAGTTGCCAAATTAAGGGTCAGTTTACATGGTACGTAATACGTCGTCGGTTTTGTATCTTAGAACTATGGAAATAAATTTAATTGCAAGGAATAAGATAGCAGATTATATTCAGCAGCATCCCGAAGCGCAAACAGTTTTTTTAAACTGGCTTAAGAATTTTCCTTATATGGAAGCAAAAAGCATAACCCGGCGAATTGAAAGATCATCACCAGAAGAATTTACTCGTGCATCCTCCCCATTAAATAATGGCGAATACCAAATTTTTTATGACACTAATTACGCGCTTAAAACTGCCTATATTTCTTGGTTGGGTACGCAAAAGGAACTGGAAGATTATATGCAGGCCGAGTTTGAACAGCAACGGGCCCAAAATCCAGGTTTAGAATTTCGAGTCAAAAGAACAAATGTTGTACTTATTCCGCCACCACCGATGACCTCCTCAATAAAGCATGCGGAAAAAACGATGTTAAATACTGATGGCAACTCAGGTATTATTAATATAGATGGAGAAGTAACCTTACATTCCAGTACACCTTACTTAGAAAGCAATCGGGATTTTAGAACGAAGGTTGAATATGAACAAGCCCTAAACAAAGCCATCGCTATTTTTGAGGCCCAACCAGATACACCCGAATTTGAGGAGTTAAGTTCATTGCTGCCACTAATAAATCACTATGAAGATACCAAACTTATTTTACCTCAATTGGATATATCTGATGTTATTAGGCTTACTATAAAAAACTTCGACTTACTCAGGCCGATATTAGAACCCATACTTGGTCGGCAAGAGGAAGTAGACCTATTCCTTGCAGGCAAACAAAAACTCCCAGAAGAAACGCTTAAGTTAATATGTAATAGTCTTGGAATCCGATATTAATCTAAGCCATTTTTAACCTAAAATAGATTTAACACTCCGTCCATTTTTAAACAATCCTTAGCTTACTTTTGCATTTTAAAAATCTCTGATGGCCGGAATGTATTTACTAATTGATATTCAGTATGTTATTTACTAATAGTAACACATAAGTAACAAAGGAGATTAACGAAAGTTGTCAAAATAATGGTCAGCGAACTTTCTTTTATCTGTCTAGTTTCGCCTAATTACCAGGATTAGCATGAATTCGTCCATTTAGTTTTTTAATAATGTTAGTTGGTTATAAGTCCTGCTTATATAGATTGGCAATGTTCGTCAACTTATGGTTTACCAACACTGCTGCATCGACTTTTGCTTTTTCTTTGTCAGCAGGAGTTAATAGTTTTTCAATTTCTTTTATTGTGTCAATATTTTGTTGCTGAACAAGAATTGAAAAGTCCCGTTTGCTTTCGTTATAAATAAGAAACCACATATAGCTTTTCACAAAATTCTTTGGAACATTCTGTCCGTTGTAATACATTGCGGCGAGGTTGGCTCTTGCAGATGTGATTTTTCCACTTAGTTGCAGGTTTTCTGGATTTTCAAGTATTGCAAGTCGGGTAGCCCAAACTAATGCACTGTCTAAATTTTTATTTGTGCCAATACCTTCTTGATAGCAGTCAACAACGTTAAACATACATTCCGGGTCACCTTGTTTTGCACATTCTAAAGACCAAAAAAATGCTTGTCTATCATTTTTATTCGTCCCTCGCCCTACTGCATAACTATAGGCAATTTTGAATTGTGCATTAAGCCATCCTTGTTTCGCCGATTTCAAAAGCCAAGCATTTGCGACGCTGTCATTTTTTGGAACTTCAACACCTTGTTGGTAACAATACCCTAAATTATATTGAGCTTCCGCATTTCCAAGTTCAGTAGCTTGTTTTAACAATGGCACTGCGTGTTTAGTATCTCCTTGTGAAAGAAAATCTTTTGATTTTTTATTAAGTTCTTCTGCATTTTGTCCGAATGAAAGTGTCGCAATAAAAAGTATCCAAATTGTTAGTATTATTTTTTGCATAGAGTTTTAAAATGATTTACAAGTTTAAGGTCTGGCTCGTCTATAGCTTTAGGCTTTTTCAAAAATAGCATTTTGGCTCAATATGCATTAACGAAAATTGCAAGGCCATTTCCATTACCGGCAAATATTAAATGATTTAGATATCCTGCAATTTTAAACTAACCTTAGCTTACTTTTGCATTTCAAGAAATCTCCGATGGCCGGTATCTATATCCACATTCCTTTTTGCAAACAGGCGTGTCATTACTGCGATTTTCATTTTAGCACATCCTTAAAATATAAAGATGAATTAC
>JBDUDE010000873.1:0-1883 GCA_040003105.1 Mucilaginibacter sp.
ACCCCAAACCCCTCTCCAAAGGAGAGGGGCTTAAAAAGTACATTTATCTACACGCGAAGCTTAAGTCCTCTCCTTTGGAGAGGATTTAGGTGAGGCGAAATAGTGTTTTTGTAACAATTCCTATATCAAACTCACGTTAAATTAAAGCGGCATTATAACATGCCCGATTCAAGCAGGTTCAGGTAAATAAATTCCGGAGATGTAACGCCGGCATCCGCCCTTATTTTCACCAATAGCGGGGAGTTAAAAAATTGCGCTGCGGTTTGTTTTTCATTCCAAATCGATAAATGGACAATCTTGTCGGGCTCATCGTGGTACTTAAAAACTTGGAACGATATTTCGCCCGCCGCTTTTCTAATCCCCGATGCATCATCAAATATTTGTTTCCACGCGGTATAGTTCTCCACCTGGTGGATGATTAATAAGTGTATCATTATTTTGGATTTGATATAATTTTGGAGCAAGGCAAAGCAAGGCCTGCCAGGTAGCCCGGCATCAGTGCAAACTTTAAAAACGATTTGAAAAAACTACGAAATGCGCCGGCCTATACGTACGACAGCCACCATTGACCATGCATTCGTTTATAGTTCCCATACCAGCGGCAAGGATAGTACAGCAGTGTTACAACGCCAATCCAGAACAGGTATACTTCCCACAAGGGCCGGCCAAAACCCTGCACCTGCCATACTATCGGCGAGCCGTCGGACTTCAATGGCAGGCCGGCAATCAGTGCCAGAACGATGTTAATCACCCTTAAGAGGCTTAAGTGCACGATAAAATAAAAGTAAGGCACATTGCCATACACCCGGCAAAATTCGGCGAACCTGCTGCCTGCTTTCTCAGTAAAGGAAAGTAACAGCATTACTGGCCCAAGTGTCATCAGGAAAAAAAGTAGTGAAGGCGATTGCTTGGTGGCATTTAAAAAAGACAACAGGGTGTGCGCTGCATTCCGCTGAACGGCCCAATGCGATGGGTCGCCATAATGATTAATCAGCCTCAACACAACGAACAGTATAATTGCCGAAATGCCCGACAAGCGTAGTATCCTTTGCCGCTTTTTAGCATCGTACCCGGTTTTATAAAGGGCGCCAAAAGTATAGCCCAGCAACAAAGCGCCTGTCCATGGCAGTACCGCATACAATACAATTATTGCCCGGCCGGCGCTTAGCGGTATAAACGCGCCAAGGGCCGATAAAAACATCGTTGTTAAACCTCCCACCGCACCGTCCTTCGGCAGTTGAATGTAATCAAGTAAATTATGACCAAATATGATGATAAGCGCAACTGCGGCAATTACCTTCATGGGTGCACGAAGCAACAATGCCAATATTATCATACCAAAACCGGTTGCCCACAGTACTTCCAATATCAGCATGTGGTATCCCAAATCAAACGTAAATAGCAGGCTGATGATGAGCAGGTCGGACAGGATAAGCCATACCCCTCTTTTTAACAGGAAAATACTCAATTCTTTTTTTGTTCTCCTTTGCCCTGCCAGGTATGCCGATACGCCGCTCAAAAAAACAAAGGTGGGCGCGCAAAAATGAGTTATCCAGCGGGTAAAAAACAGGATAACCGTTGTGGTTTGCATGTTAACCGGCGATGGCCCCGGAATATGCAGGAAATCGCGGGAATGGTCGAGCGTCATGATAATCATGATAAGCCCACGAACGATGTCGATTGAGTGTATACGTTCCTTCATTTGTTTATTTAAATCAAAATCAGCGCTTGCAATATACCACAAGCGATGCTTTCGACAAAGCTTGTTTATTAAGCAGGAATCCCGTTAGCGCAGCTGTTGAGTTGACTGCCGTCCCCAGCTTCTCCGTTTTTAAAGCATACACGGTTATCAAATAATGATGCGGCGCTTCTCCCTCACCGGG
>JBDUDE010000453.1:0-1879 GCA_040003105.1 Mucilaginibacter sp.
TATTATATCGGCAGGTACCGTGCCTGCAATTTCGGCCGGGCGCTGCCTCATTCCTACATAGGGAAGGCCGTTTTTTTCAATAATGGATAAGGGTATCTTTTCATCCGCCATCAGCACCCACGTTTCCCCATTTTGATCTTTGAAAATATCCCATTTTTTTAATAGCGCCAGGCACACCGCACCCAAAAGATTATGACCTGCGCCGGTTATTTCAAATTTTGCAGGGGTGAACGAGCGGACCTTAAATCCTTTATCTGCCGATGAGTAGTTTACAAACGATGTTTCCGAATAGCCAAACTCTTTTGCAATGTCATAATATTGCTCCAATTCAAGTTCTTCATTGGTATAAACTACCGCCAATTGATTGCCGCTAAACTTGCGGCCGGTAAAAACATCTAATACATAGTAGTCAAGCGTCATCTTATTTGGTTTTTATTTGATGCTCAAAATTAAGTTGAAATAGTTTGCTTTTGTTATCAGTTAACTAAAGGTAACCGGTTACCTTTGGTTAACTATCTGCTAAATCTATGGAAAACGCTCATAAACCGGATGTTACTTGCGAACAGGAGCTGGCCGCAATTCGCGACAGTCTTGAAATATTAGGTGGCAAATGGAAATTAAGAATTATGCGTCATTTAAATAATCATATTGGCGAAAAAAACACATTCAAGAAAATTCAACGGGAAGTTGAAGGGATATCCGCGAAAATGCTTTCGAAGGAGTTGCAGGATTTGGAAATCAACCTGCTTGTTTCCCGGACGGTTATGGATACCAAACCCATTACCGTTAATTATGCCATTACTGAATATGGCCTAAGCGTTTTTCCTGTGACGGAAACGCTGGTTGACTGGGGGTTAAATCACAGGAAAAAGATCAGGTAGATATTTGTCTCCCCCGGAATTCTGCGTGACCCAGCAACCCGAATTAGAGATAAAGCTGTACCATTTTTCTCCAGCTGCGCGGTGTATGCGCATACCCATCCCAGGTATAAAACTGGTGCCGGGCGCCTTTCCAGCCAAGTAATTCGCTAAATTCATAGTTATCTTGCTTAAATGGATCGGTTTCACCTATTACCAGTAATATATCAAGCCGGCGAACATGATCAAGCAAATATTCATCCTCCATATTTGCCATAAACTGGCGGGGGGTGTTAAAATAAATGTTCTCATTATGATAACCATCGAACAGGTCGCGGAAAAATTGAACCGGCCGGGTAAGGTCATACCGTCCGCTCATACACACCAATTTATTAAACAGTTGCGGATATTTTAGTGCGATGTTTGCCGCATGGTAAGCTCCCATACTACACCCCGCAGCCTCGAAGTCATAGTCCGGTTTTTTGGTACGCATCAATGGTAATACTTCACAAAGAATATATTGCTCATATTGTAAATGGCGGTCTATCCTTGCGGTGGGATGCGACCACTCGTTATAAAAACTTTCTCCGTCAATACTGTCAACACAAAAGAGCTGCAATTCGCCATTGTTTATCCTATCGGCGAGTGCGGCAATTACACCCCAGCTTTCATAATCATAAAAACGCCCCATGCGCGGTGGAAAAAATAATACGGCCCTGCCTGCATGGCCGAAAACCAGCAGCTCCATATCGCGCCCCAGGCGGTGACTATACCACCGGTGATATTCTCTGTTCATAAACAACAGTAATTTTGGTGGAATATCCCCTTCAAATATTAACTGTAGGTCAAAAAACAGTTAATTACGTACTTAGTGCATTTTTAATAATAGTTTTCCAAAGCAGGTACCCTTTTTCGCTCAGGTGAAGGCCATCGCTTGCATAATACCTGGCATCCGGATAGCCATTGGCATTTAGCATCGGGTTAAAAACATCTATCCATTGCCAATCCGGATGATTGTTTTT
>JBDUDE010000230.1:0-6225 GCA_040003105.1 Mucilaginibacter sp.
AAGTCTAAGCGGAAAAATTTCATATATGATCTCAAAGCTTATACAACATGTGCCAGTTCCTCATTGGCAATTTCGTCGTAAAAATTGTAATAATTTTCGAAATCTGCGGTCGATTCGAATTCTAAAACCGATTTATTGCTGTTTTTAACATTATTTAACACATCTTCATCGATATTCTCATCGCCCAGCACAATCCCGTCACTGTATTGAATAGCCCCGGCATATAAAGCCGAATTGCTTCCCGGTTTGTAAACTTCAGTATGCTTTTCGCTCATATCGCCCATAACGGCTTTTTGAAAGAAATCGGCATCCAGTTGACCGGTAAAGTCGTTTTTATAAATAGAGTAAACAACTTTTGAGTTTTTAAACGTCGGGTCGTCTTTGTAAGTGGTTTTTAAATAAGCAGGCACCAAAGCGCTCATCCAGCCGTGGCAATGGATAACATCCGGCGCCCAGCCCAATTTTTTTACAGTTTCCAAAGCGCCCTTGCAGAAAAATATCATGCGCTCGTCATTGTCAGCATAAAACTTGCAGTCTTTATCGGCAAATACGTGTTTACGCTGAAAATACTCTTCATTATCCAGGAAATAAACCTGCATACGTGCAGCAGGGATAGACGCAACTTTAATGATCAACGGATTATCATTATCGTTTATGATAATGTTCATTCCGGATAAGCGAATCACTTCGTGTAACCTGTTCCTGCGCTCGTTGATATTACCGAAACGCGGCATAAGGATACGGATTTCGTAACCTTTTTCCTGCATCGCCTGCGGAAGCTGGCGTGTAATTTCAGCAATTTTTGAGATTTCAAGAAAGGGAGACATTTCGTGAGTTATAAACAGAAGCTTAGATTTACCCATCACTATATCAGTTATTAAGTTTTATTAAAGAAGTCAGTCAAAAAATTTGAGTGTGCAAATATAAGCATTATTATATGAACTGGCAACCAATTATGCAAGTAACTTTTGGTAAATATTAATCAATTGCACAACTTTGCCCAATTTTGTAAATCCCTGTGTATTGAAAATATTTATTACCAAAGCGGCTGTAGGCCAATATTTATCACAAATAAAGGCCTCGGCTAAAACAACTGGTTTTGTGCCCACAATGGGCGCACTGCACCAGGGGCACCTGTCGTTAATTGAGCTGGCGCAGCAGCAAAACGATGTTGTTATCTGCAGCATTTTTGTAAACCCCAGCCAGTTTAACGACCCTAAAGACCTGGAGAAATATCCGCGTACAATTGAAGCCGATATCAAGCTTTTGGAACAGGTTAATTGTGATATTTTGTTTCACCCGGATGTAAATGAAATGTATGATGGCAATGAACAATGGCATTTAAACATAGGCGAAACCGAGCATTTGCTGGAAGGCGAGTTCCGCCCGGGGCATTACCAGGGTGTTACCCAAGTGGTATACAAACTGTTTAACATTGTTAGGCCCTATGCCGCATACTTCGGGCAAAAAGACTATCAGCAGTTTTTAATCATCAGCAAAATGGTTGAGATACTGAATATGCCCGTTGAGATGGTAATGTGCCCCATAAAACGTGAGACTGATGGACTCGCCATGAGCTCGAGAAACATTCATCTCTCGGCAGATGACAGGCTGCATGCATTAATCCTGTCAAAAACGCTGAACTATATTAAAGGAAAATTCGACAGCCAAAGTATACCCGCATTAAAACAGGAAGCCGCGCAACTGATAAATGCCGAACCTGACGTTGAGCTTGATTATTTTGAAATTGCAGATGGTGATACCCTTTATACCGCAACCCCAAACTCCAAAAAAATCGTCGCCCTTTTAGCCGCGATGGTTGGGAAAACGAGATTGATAGATAATGTTTTGATTAGTTCATAGTGGCAGTAGCAGCGGATAGAAGCAGTCATAGATGAAGCCGTGCTGCTCACCACTGCCACTAATTCCCCTCCCGGCTATGAGCTATGAACTGCTATTAACTTCTCCCCCATTACCTCACTTATTTTGCGGTACGATTCAAACGTCCAGCCGGCAACGTGAGGGGTTAGGATTACCTTGCCGCTTTGTTTTAGCTCATCAAACCATTCCTGCTCTGCAAGAGCCGGAAACTTCTCAACTTCCAGCACGTCAAGCCCGGCGCCTAAAATTTTGCATTGTTTTATGGCATTCAGCACCGGCCTTATTTGTGCGGTTTTACCCCGCGATGTATTGATGAAGAAAACAGGCTTTTTAAAGTGGAACAAATATTCTTCGCTTATCAGCCCTTCCGTTTCGGCAGTTAAAGGAATATGGAGGCTAAGTATATCGCTGTGCTTTACAATTTCTTCCATGCTTACTTCGCGGGCGTATTTATCGCTAAAACCGGTTTTGTATTTATCGTAAGCAATAACGTTTACATCAAAACCAGATAGTTTCTTCGCGAAGCTCTTACCCATAAAGCCGTAACCTATTATCCCAACGGTGCGGCCTTTTAGTTCATAGCCCCGGTTAGCCTCCCGCAGCCAACTGCCGGCGCGTATTTGGTCATTAGATGGGTTAAAGTTGTTCATAAGCGCTAATAGCAATCCTACAGCGTGCTCACCAACTGCATCCATGTTCCCTTCCGGGGCATTTATTAATTGTATGCTTTTCTCCGCGGCGTATGCCTCATCAATATTATCCATGCCTGCACCGGCCCGGCAAACAAAGCGCAGGTTTCCGGCAACATCAATAACTTTTTTATCAACCCTGAATTTAGATCGGATTACCAGCCCTGCGTAACCGCCAATTATTTCCATGGCTTCGGCAGCGGTAATTTTAGGTTGATAATCGCACACATAGCCTTTAGCTTCGGCCATTTCAATAAACACCGGGTGGATATCGTCAACAATAAGGATATTATTTTTCAAGAGCTTTTTAATTATTTTGAGGTTGTAAAATTAGAAAATGCCCGGTAATTAACACTGGCGCAACCATTTATTAATAAAATATGACATTTTGCGCCTTTTTTAAAACTGGCACGCTTATCGCCTGTTGATAGTATGCGGGGTTAATCTTCGCGCAACAGATATGAAGTTTAGAAAATTAGGGGCCGATATGAAAATTCAAGCCAGCAGGCTGTCAGAAAAAGGCTTCAAGCAAATATTCTACCGCATAAACCAACTCAATATAAAAAATGGGGTTGATAAAATGGGGCTTGATAAGTTTATTGAGCAATGCGCCTACCTGGCCGCAGGTTCAGGCGTTATATCGGGCACCGGTGGCATGCTTACCATGGTTGTTGGTGTTCCGCTTGATTTTGTTAATTTAATAACCCAGCAGTTCCGCGTTACCATGGCAATTATGTACAACGTTAGGGGCAGCTACCAAATAGGGTTTGAGGAGTTTATGCAGTTTATAGCAACATCGTTAAAAGTGGAAGCCGGCGTTACGCTTACCAAAAGCATGCTGGAAGGCATTGCCGAAAAGCTGCTGATGATATTGGGTACCCGCACCGCCGAAAGACTGGTGCCAATTGTGGGTGCGGTAATTGGCGGCACGGCAAACTATTTGTTTATAAAACGCATGGCATCATCTGTTAAGAAATTGCAGGGGGAGCCGGTGGTGATTGTTATAGAATAACTGTTTTACCTGTTTGCGGTTACCTGGTTAGTTAGCCTCACAAAATCATCCACGCTCAATCTTTCAGCCCGTAAATCAAGCATCGGCTCATCGGTCATTTTTTCTTTATTTATTAACGATGACAGTGCATTGCGCAGGGTTTTGCGGCGCTGGTTAAACCCTGCCTTTACCACCTGCCAAAACAATTTTTCATCGCAGCCTAATTGCTCAGTTTTGTTTCGGGTTAGCCTTATTACTGCCGACAGCACCTTTGGCGGCGGGTTAAATACCCCTGCTTTTACGGTAAACAAATATTCAACCTTATAGTAAGCCTGTAAAAACACGCTCAATATGCCATACTCCTTGCTGCCCGGCTTTGAATTACAGCGCTCGGCAACCTCTTTTTGAAACATGCCCACTACCTCAACAACCTGCTGCCGGTTATCAAGCACCTTAAAAAGTATTTGCGATGATATATTATAGGGGAAGTTACCAATAATGCCCAGTTGTCCATTAAAGTATGCAGGGAAATCCATTTCCAGAAAATCGGCATTAATTAATCGCTTGCCCAAAGCCGGATATTTTTTTTGCAGGTATTCGTACGACTCGGTATCGATATCAATTAATGAAACTTCCAGATCGGGCTTTTGCAGTAAAAAATCGGATAATATACCCATGCCCGGCCCAACCTCAAGCACCTGGCTGTACCCATTTTCCGGCCGCAGGCTATCCACTATTTTAGCCGCTATGTTTTTATCAGTAAGAAAATGCTGACCTAAATGCTTTTTTGCCCTTACCAATGTCATTATTAATCAAATATTTGAGCAAATTAAGGCATATTTGTGCTTTAATAGGTTAAAATCTTTTTATTTGTGGTGGCGAAAGCCAAAAGCGCAAAGCAAAAAGCTGAAAGCCCCAAAATAAACCAGGTACTTATTCACCGCAAAAATCAATCAAATCACCCCAATCGGTGAAATCAAATTTAAATCGGTGTAATCATAAAAAACAATATGAGCGAAAAAATTAAAATAGGGATCAGCATAGGCGACGTAAATGGCATTGGGCTCGAAATAATTATTAAAACATTGGCCGATAGCCGGATCTATGATTATTGCATACCCATTGTGTACGGCCATACCAAGGTCGCTTCGTTTTACCGTCGCACTACCCAGGTAGAGGACCTTAACTTTTTTGTTATTAACGAGGCAGCCGACAGCCGTAAAGAGCACCGGAAACCCAACATGATAAATTGCTGGGAAGAGGATGTAAAAATTGAGCCAGGGGTTACCAATAGCGAAGTAGGCAAGTATGGCTTCCTGTCGTTAGAACGTGCCACCAGCGACCTGATCCACGGTCATATCGACGCGCTGGTTACCGCACCCATAAATAAAGACACCATTCAAAGCGAACAATTCAATTTTCCCGGCCACACCGAATATTTACAGGAAAAAGACGGAGCTGCCGAGTCATTAATGTTTTTGGTAAGCGATACGCTGCGCGTCGGTGTGGTTACAGGCCATATCCCGCTGGCAAAGGTTGCCGAAAGTATTACGATTGCCAAGATAGTTGCCAAACTTAAGTTAATGGATGCCAGCCTTCGTAACGATTTTTGGATCCGCAAACCCAGGATTGCCGTGCTGGGCCTAAACCCACATGCTAGCGACAACGGCCTTATCGGCACCGAAGAGCAAAACGTGATTACACCGGCAATTGAAGAGGCCCGTAACAACAATATACTCGCTTTTGGCCCCTACGCTGCCGATGGCTTTTTTGCAAACGGAACTTATTTACAGTTTGATGCGGTGTTGGCCATGTATCACGATCAGGGCCTTATCCCATTTAAGCACATTGCGTTTGAATCGGGTGTTAATTTTACTGCCGGGTTAAACTTTGTACGCACATCGCCAGATCATGGCACAGCCTATGACATTGCCGGTAAAAACCAGGCATCAGAAATTTCTTTCCGCGAAGCTATGTTTACCGCAATGCATATTGTTAAACACCGCCGCGAAACTTTGGAACTGCATGAAAACCCGCTGGTGTTTACCAAATTGAGCCGGGATAGGGACTAGTGTTATCGATTAACAAAAATTAAAAGAGACCAGCGTCTAAGTGGAATTGTTTCCTTGCTCTCTGGTCTCTTTTTTATTAGCGTAAAGCGCGGGCGCTACAAAGCCTCATATATTAGATACTTGAAAGGAAGGCGATAGATTTGTTTCACCTGTTGCCGGTTAACGCGATTACCTTTAGTCGCCGGCGGCATTGTCAGAACCGCCGTGCCGGCAAAGTCCATTTCCTTTATCGACTGAAAATGAAAAAGCCTTACCAAGCTTTTAAACCCGGTAAGGCTTTGGATCAGAGATTAGTTGCGTTTGTATTTTCCTAATCTCTGATTAACTAACTTCAAATCAACTAAGATTAATACTTCAACACAATGAAGCCCGTTTTATGCTTGGTCTCGTTTCCGTCTTTATATTCTAAAGAGTAAAAATAAGTACCGGCCTGTTGCAGCTTACCGTTGCTGGCATGCCCGTCGAATACTTTAGTAGCATTGTCATAGCCTTTAGCCTGGTACACCAATGCACCGCTACGGCTCATGATCTGCAGCTTGTTATCAGGGTGGGCGGCTATGCCTTCAATAACAAGTCCGTCACTCCTGCCATC
>JBDUDE010000804.1:0-1878 GCA_040003105.1 Mucilaginibacter sp.
CCATCACCGCCGCAATACCTAACGCTAACTGGTAACTTACGAGGTTTGAATGTGGCCCGCCGGTAGTAGAAACACCGATAAAAGTAGCCAGACTTGTGGCCGTCCAACCCTTTAAAATGTCGATTAGCATTACCGGGATGCCTGCCTTTTTGCCTAATACCCTGAATGTGTTGGTTGCCCCGGCATTACCGCTGCCATATTCGCGCACATCAACCCCGTAAAAAGCCTGGCCTATCCAAACAGCTGTGGGGATGGAGCCGCAAAAATAAGCCAGAATAAGCGCTGAAACAGAGTAGCCAGTTATCATTTCACCGCAATATTAATAAATTGATGTCATACTTAAGTCCGAAAGTCAGTAAAGTCCGGAAGTCCGAAAGAAAAATAAAGGTGCACAGTTCTTCATTCATTTTTTTCGCACGTCAGTTACAATCCGGCAGGTTTTCAACTAGTCTCTAATCACTAATCCACCGCCTTCAGGCTCAAATCTAAGCTTTTTACTGAATGGGTTAACGCACCAACTGAAATATAATCCACTCCGCATGCAGCATATTCCCGTATGTTGTCAACTGTTATCCCACCCGACGCTTCTGTAATAAATTTCCCGTTGATGATTTTAACAGCTTCGCGCAGGGTATCAAGATCAAAGTTATCCAGCAGTATGCGGTTAACGCCGCCAGTTTCTAAAACCTGCTGTAATTCTTCCATGTTTCTTACTTCAATCTCAATTGCGAGCTTTTTGTTTTGATTGATAAGATATTGTTGCGTATTTTCGATTGCCTGCCGTATACCGCCCGAATAATCTACGTGATTATCCTTGATCAATATCATGTCGTACAACCCAAACCGGTGGTTTACCCCACCGCCAATCCGCACAGCCCATTTTTCGAGGTAACGCATGCCCGGGGTAGTTTTGCGGGTATCCAAAACTTTGGTGTTAGTGCCTTCCAAAAGGTCCACAATTTCGCGGGTTTTGGTGGCTATCCCGCTCATGCGCTGCATGCAGTTAAGTACCAGGCGTTCCGCAGTTAAAATACTACGGGCATCGCCTTCAACTTCAAACGCTACATCTTTAGGCTTAACCTTTGCGCCGTCGTTTAAAAATACGCTTACTTTAAGCCCGGCGTCAACAATGTGGAATATTTCGAGGGCAAGCTCAACGCCCGCCAAAATACCCTCATCCTTTACTAAAAGTTTTGCTTTGCCCTGTGTGCCTGCCGGGATAGTGGCCAGCGAGGTATGGTCACCGTCGCCAACATCCTCATTTAATGAGTTGGTTATGAATTTATCAATAAGTAGTTTGTCCAAAATTGTATGCTTTTATTACCGGCCAAAAGTAAGAAATTGAGTTCATAGTCCATGGACGATGGACCATAGTTTTAATACACGGATTTACCTGGGACAAAAATAAACTTGTGACACAATTTGAATCAGGCTGCCGGAATAACATGGACAAAGTACAATAGGGGGTTTACAGGGGGTTACACAATTTCGAAATTACTACTACTAAGTTATTGTAAATCAATTATTTACAATAAGTAGGGGGTTTGCACTTGAAAATGTGGGCACTGGAGATAATTTGCTGATTTTCTGCTGGTTAACATATTAAGTGTTTTTCCCGGGAAAAGCAACGGCATAACGTCAGGAGGCCTTTGGCGGTCCCTTTGAGTGAATATTTTAGCGCTAATCCACTAATGTCATTACACTTGGCATGGTCCATGGACTATTTCAGCTTCTCCGCTTCTATACGCAATTCAATCAGCATAAGGCTACTGTCTGTTTCTTTTAGTGTATAAGTTATCCGGAAAGGGCCTTTTTGTGTGTTAAGAATAACCACCGCAAATTGGTACTTGGGATTAGAATTTACTTTATGAAATATTT
>JBDUDE010000997.1:0-1877 GCA_040003105.1 Mucilaginibacter sp.
TGTCGGCTTTTTCGCCGGGATATAATATCAACGGCTTAATTTTATCGTGCAGAGAGGCTGCATGAAAATCTTTAAACACGCCGATAATTTTACCCTTACCTCCCCAAATTGTCAACGATTTGCCTATAGGGTCAGTGTAGCCCATGCGTTTTACCGCTGTTTCATTAACTATATAGCCGTTTGTGTCTGTGGCAAAGTCCTTTGAAAAATCGCGTCCGGCAGCCATTTTCAACTTCATGGTTTTGACAAAGTCGTACCCCACCGCAGCATCAGAAAACGAAACGTTATTACCGGGGTCTTTTCCATCCCACTGAACGTTTATAGTAGACGACACCATATTTGTAGGCGGGGCGCTGCTGCGGGTAACCGAGCTGATGCCCGGCATTTTTAACGCCTCGGTTTTAAACACGTTATAGCTTTTAACAAGGTTTCCTTCCAACGGGATATAAACCAGGTTGTCCCTGTCGAACCCCAGGTTTAACGATTGTATATAATTTACCTGCTTCGAAACAATGATGGTACCGATTATCAACACTACCGAAAGCACAAACTGGAACACCACCAACCCTTTGCGGAATATTGTGGTACCGGCATCGAGCTTTAGCGTACCCTTTAAAACTTTAACCGGGTTAAACGACGACAGAAAAAGTGCCGGGTAACTGCCCGAAACTACACCTGTAACCAATGTTATGGCTAATAATTTAAGCCAAAATATCGGCTGGTTAAATGGAAGCTCAATTTGTTTTTGGGTGATTTGGTTAAAGTACGGTAACAAAAATGCCAGCAACACCAGCGATACCAATACGGCGATGGCGGTAAGCAATATCGACTCGCTGATAAACTGCTTAATCAGCACGCTACGCAGAGCCCCAACCACTTTCCGTACCCCTATTTCTTTTGCGCGCTTAACCGAGCGGGCGGTGGTAAGGTTCATGAAATTGATGCAGGCAATCAATAATATAAATATGGCTACGATGCTAAAGATGTTTACGTATCCAATGCGGCCACCATCAATTTTGCCATTGGTAAAGGTGCCATGCAAGTAAACCTGATCGAAGCTTTGTATTCCGAGCTCCTGGGTAAAAACTCCTTTTTTTTCTGTTTTGTCAAGGTTTTCAAGAAAGTGGGTGACCTTTTTATCAACCATACCTGCATTTGCATCCGGCCGCAATTGCAGGTAAGTATAGGGCGTATTGTTGTCCCATTGTTTTGCCCATGGGTTATCCTCTAAAAACGAAAACCAATTGATAAGGTAATCGAACTTTAGCGATGAATTTTCGCCCACGTTTTCAAATACCGAAGTAATGGTAAAATCCTTTTTGTTGTCAACCCTGACGGTTTTGCCCATGGCTTGCTGCGCGCCGCCGAAAAAGTCGGCTGCCATTTTTTGCGATATGGCGATGTCTTTGGGTGTGCTTAGCGAACTCTGCGCATTGCCTTGTACCAACCGGTAGCTGAACATTTTAAAAAAGTCCACATCGGCCGAGCCGCCTTTAATTTTCAGGATTTTATCGCCCACCCTAAAGTTATGCTCGTCGTAAAAAACTGCGTTGGTGGCATATTGCACTTCGGGTATAGTGCGCTTCATTTCGGCGGCTAAAACGCCGGGTGTATAATATTGGCCGCTAATTTTTTTATCATAATGCTGCCGCTCGTAAACCTGGTATAGCTGCTTCCCGTTTTTATGGAAAGCATCCATATCCAACTCGTTTTGCACCCAAAGCAAAATAAGCAAGCTGCAAACCAGCCCAACCGAAAGGCCGGCCATATTTATAAACGTATGCGCCTTGTTCCTCACCAGGTTACGCCAAGCCACTTTTAAATAGTTCCGTATCATATATTAGTTCATGGTTAATGGATCATGGTTCATAGCCGAA
>JBDUDE010000553.1:0-6212 GCA_040003105.1 Mucilaginibacter sp.
GTAATGATTGAAAACTACCGCAGCGGCTTGATATGGAAACTGTTTATGAGCAACCCGGATATACAAAAGGGGTTAAAGAGGTTAGGGTTTAAGAGTAAACGGGTGAAGGAATAAAAATAATAGTCGTCCCAAATTGAGATTTTTTTGTTTGCTATTAGAAAACCATCTATCTTTGTTTACCAATAGAAAACCTTATGGGTAATGTTTAATATCATTAACAGGAAAACACTTTTGGCTTATGGAGAAAAGTACCCCGAGGCTAAAAACGCTTTATTTGAATGGTACCATGAGTTTTTGTCGGCTGATTTTAAAAACTTCCAGGAACTAAAAGCAACCAATGGGAGTGCGAGTTTAGTAGGAGATAACCGTGTTGTGATTAATATAAAAGGAAATCACTATAGGCTTGTTATCCGTGTTATATTTATTTATAAAACCATACAAATAAAATGGTTCGGCACCCACAAGGAGTATGATATGATTGACGTAACCACAATTACATTTAAAGATTAAGAATATGGATTTACAAATCATAAAGAACGATAAAGAGTACCAAAATTTGCTGGAATGGATTGACAGTCAATTTGATTTAGAAGTGGCTCCTGAAAGCAAGGCTGGCCAAAAGCTGCAAATTGCTTTGTTGCTTATAAAACAATATGAAGATATGCATTATCCTATTCCCTATCCCGACCCTATCGCAGTTGTAAAACAAAAAATGGATGAAAAAGGGCTTATGAACAAAGACCTTGTTGATTGGATAGGAAGCAAGGGATACGTGTCTGCGTTGCTTAGCGGAAAAAAACCCCTTACATTACGAATTGCAAAAGTACTTCATCAGAAGTTGGGTATCCCGGCAAACGTGTTGCTTGCGTAAAAATTTCAATTTGTTCCTTTTTAGGAGCCTTCGGCTCGACCCATTTTGTAGCGCCTCAGTTTAACCCGCCGCAATGAAAAATTGCCCGCGTCATCCTCATCAAACGAAATGCATATCTCCCTTTGTAAACTGTATCTTTTCTGTTACCTTTAGCTGAGAAGTTTTTGATGCTGGCGTAACCCCCACGACAGCAGGCCTTTAATTTAAACTATTTTGTAGCGCATGATAATCCTTGTAAAGTAATGCGTTTTAAACTCACGCTCATCTGTATGTTGATTAGCCTGTCGGGCTTGTCGCAGCGTATTATTCCCCGGTTCGAGACACTTGGCATTAACGATGGGTTGCCCCATAGCTCGGTTTACGGTATTTACCAGGATAAAAAAGGCTTTATGTGGTTTGGTACGCCCGACGGCCTTTGCCGGTATGATGGCAACGCTTTGCACACATTCAGGTACCAGGCAAAAAGTGATACCGACGTGGTGAATAATTTTATCCGCGGTAGTTTTTTTGAAGACAAACAAGGCAATATTTGGTATAGTAACGAAAACGGCATTTTTAAGTGGAACGTATTCACCGAAAATATCGACCGGATAAAGATGTTCGGGAGAGAAGATTTTGGCAACAGTGGTTTCATTTGCATGTTTATGGACGAACACGATAACCTTATCCTGTTAAATATAATAAAGGGTGTTTATGAATTTGACATACATACCCATAAACTAAAGCTCTATCCTCTTCCGTATAAAATTGACTTCTCGCAGGTGGTATTTACGCAATGCAACACCGATAATGAGGGTAATGTGTGGATTCGGCTGGTAGGTAAAGACGACCCTTATATTTTTTTTGAACGTAAAACGCACCACTACGTTTACCGGCTTCAGAAGGACCCGCCGCAAAGTGTGTTTTTTGAAAAAAAACGCCGGATACTGGCGTATGATGATCGTATTGTTTTTCGCGATGCACGAACCGGCAGGGATACGGTGATACCTAAAGTTATTGATGGCAAGCCATCGTTGTTTTATTCTGTTCAAAATACCAGGGATAGCTATGGCCGGGAGTGGTTTACATCAAGGGGGAACGGTTTGTTTTATTATAATGAAAAGACTGGGCAATTTTATAATTATCACCATGATAACTCGAAGCTGAAATCGCTGCCGTTTGACATATCAACCTGCTTATATATAGACAGGGATAACAACCTGTGGATTGGCATAGATGGCGGCGGGGTATCAAGGCTTGATTTAAAGGAGCCGAAGTTTAATTTGTTCCCGCTATCCGAAGGCGATTACCCGGTTTTAAAGGATTATTTTACCAAGTGCTTTTTTGAGGACGATAGCGGTAATATTTGGTTTGGCACGCATAACAGCGGCTTAAATATTTATAACCCGGCTACCGGCGCTTTGAAAAATTACCAGCATAAAGAGGGCGACAACACCACTCTCCCGGGCAATATTGTAAGCTCTTTTTTAAAAGACAAAGACGGAAACATGTGGGTGGGCAACAGCGGTGGCATAAGCCTGTTTAACGTAAAAAAGCAAACGTTTAAAACCATCCCTATCATCCATCATCCTAAAATATTCCCGAAACTTAATGTGTTTGTTTTTAAGTTGATACAATTGCATGACGGCGATATTTTGGCTGCTACCCTCCTGGGCCTGGTAAGGGTGCATAATGATGGGAGGGGCAATTTTACAGCCCGCTACCTTGATAAATATCCATACATGCAAAGCAATATCGTGGATGTGGTTGAAATGCCGGACAATACTATTTATGCGGCGCTATCGAGCATTGGCTTGTACCACGCCAGGCCCGATGGCATAATGTATAAACCTTTTGAAACCTTGCTGCCGGGAATTGATTTGCGCAGTGCCAGGCATGATGAAAAAGATGCCGGCTGGCTTTGGATAGGCAGCGGAATAGGCCTCATACATTTTAATACTGCCACCGGCAAATACCAGGTTTGGGGCGAAAAAAGCAAGCTGCCTAACACCTATGTATATGGTTCGCTGGAGGATGAGGGCCATAACCTGTGGATTAGTACCAACAAGGGATTGAGTTTTTTTAACCGGGCAAACAATACTTTTGAAAACTATTCTTTTTTGGACGGACTCCAAAGCAACGAGTTTAACACGCAATCGTTTTACAAAAGCAAAACTGGTAATTTTTATTTTGGGGGGATAAAAGGATTTAACTGGTTTAAGCCGGCAACTATAGCACATACGTTATTGAAACCCGACGCCGCCATAACGCGCATTGAAATTAACGGCGAAGCCTTTTTGAAAACCAGCCCCCATTTTAAAAACCAGAAGATTACCGTTCCCTACAACAAAAACGACTTTAATATTCAATTTGCAGCGCTTGACTATACCAGGCCGGAGGCTAATAAAATCAAATACATTCTGCAAAATTGGGATAGCAAGCCAGTGATTACCTACAGCAGGTCGGCACGATACTCACACTTGTTGCCGGGCAACTATGTATTTAAACTAAAGGTAGCCAATACTTATGGGGTTTGGAGCAACGAAGAGAAGGTGTTTATTTATATTAAGGCCCCGTATTGGCAGCGCGTATGGTTTTATATAGTTGCGGGCTCGTTGGTACTTGGGATTATTGTTTACATTACTTACATGCTGTCGCAGGTAAAAATTAAGCGCCGTTTAAATGAGCTGGAAAAAATACAGGCCATTGATGCCGAACGCAACCGCATAAGCCGCGACATGCACGACGAAATTGGCAGCGGCCTAACACACATTGCCCTGTTAAGCGAACTGATACAAACCCACCAGGAAGCCGAGCTTTCTATCAAAACTGATGTAAACAGTATTTCGACAGCTGCACGCAGGTTGTTGGAGAGCATTAACGAGATTATATGGGCACTTAACCCGCAAAACGATACGCTGGAAAGTTTGCTTGCCTACACCCGCGAGCAAATGCAGCAGCATTTTCAACCGTTTGCTTTAAACCTGCAGATTGATTTCCCGGATGATGTGCCATATGTAAAACTTACCAACGAGCAGCGCCGCAACCTTTACCTGGTTACCAAAGAAGCGTTGAATAATATAATGAAGCACGCAAATGCCACCCGTGCCGAATTGGCCTGCAAAGTTAACGGCAGCAAGATTGAATTCACCGTAAAAGACAACGGAAGCGGCCTGCCCGAAAGGGCTATAAAGGTAAGCTGTAATGGCCTGAAAAACATGCTGAAAAGGATGGAAGATATCGGCGGCGATGTGAAATGGATAAAAGATAAACAAGGAGTTACAGTAATTTATACGTTTACTGCCGGGTAATTGGCTACTACTTTTTTCACATTTATAAACCGGCAATAAAAGGTTATTTTCACAACTTATGACGCCTATTGTAATTATAGAAGATGACGAAAAAATTCGCAACTACTTGTCGGCCTTGCTGGCGGGGTCGGGCGAGTTTAATTTGCGCGCGTCTTTTGTAAGTGCCGAGGAAGCCATAAACTATTTTGAGTGCGGCCTGGGCGACGATATTGAACTGGTGCTTACCGACATCCAGCTACCCGGAAAATCGGGTATAGAGCTTATTGCATGGCTAAAACCGTACCGTCCCGACGTGCAATTGATGGTGTTAAGTGTTTATGATGATGCCGACCGCGTGTTTAAGGCGCTTCAAGCCGGTGCAACCGGGTATGTGTTAAAGAACATGCCGGCAACAAAGCTCATCGAATCGTTAATTGAATTACGCAAGGGCGGCAGCCCTATGAGCAGCCAGATAGCCCGTAAGGTGGTAATGGCCTTTCAGCAGCAAACTCCCTATATCGACCCCAAAGAAAGCCTTAGCAGTCGCGAAAATGAAGTGCTGCTATGGCTTAGTAAAGGCTTCAGCTACCAGGAAATTGCCGACAAACTTTTTATATCTATCGATACCGTGCGCACCCACATCCGCAACACCTACGAGAAACTGCACGTGCGTAATAAAAAGGAAGCACTGCGGAAGACGGGGTATAGGTAGTCATTGGTCATTTCGCTTCGCTGTCGTTAGTCATTGGTTGTTTTGGAAAGGTGCAGTGCTTTCGGCCATGAACCATGAACTATCAACCATGGGCTTTCTCCAACAATACTACTTATCTCATATTTTTTATACAGCCGGTTCGGGATAGCTTTACTATCCAAAACCCTAATGTGTATGAAACGACTATTACTATTGTCTGCGGTGCTGTTGCTGGCTGTTACTGCCCGGGCCCAGGAAACCATCCAGGAACTTTCGAAAAAAGCGGGCAAAGGCTTTTTATACAAAGCTGTAAACGCCGACGGGAACTATACCGTCACTTACAAAATTCCCGGCGACAAAAAGGCCAACGAGATATTTTACGAAAACTACAGCTTTGATGACAACTTGAAGTTTATAAAGAACGAACAAGTATCAGAGCCGAAACAAACACAGGATGATAAGCCTGACAGGATAGTGAGCGGTTTTTATGCCAGCGTTGGCGGCTGCGGCATGGATGTGTTGAGCATGAAGCTAAAATTTAGCAAGTATACCGAACAGCAAACCTGGGACTTTAAAAAACAGGGTTACATAACCCAGAAAACCATTTCGACCGAGACCATAAAACCTAAAAACGAGAACGGTAAATACTACGGCTTTGCTGCTTTTACCAATGCCGACCAAACCCTGTTTGCATTGGCGGGCGTTGACAGTAAGGTGAACAAAAAAGGTACCGATTTTTTAATACTCAGCATAAATTCCGATCTCGAAATTACCACAAAACCTGTTGATATCAGCGGTTCACAATCGCTCGTATTCTCAACCCAGTTGAAAGACGGCGATATTGCCCTGGTATTTGCGCCGAAAAAAGGAGAGCCTGATCTTGCTGCCTATACCTATTTGCGGTATTCGGCAAGTGGCGAGCTGAAAAATAAGGTTGCTTTTAAAAGCCCTTCAAACAACCTGCTTATTGTTGACGTGGCTGAAAAGGACGGGGCGGTATTTTTCTGCGCCACTTCAACCAAATCAAAAGACGCCTACGATGACGTATTTGATGACTACACCGCATCAATCTCAAATCCCTGTTATACCGATGCGCACAATAAGGCCGATTTTAACTGGGAGAAAAAATCGGGCGAAAAAATGGAAAACTTCCACCTGCTGAAATTTACCGGCAGCCAGCTTGATTTTGCAACTACAGCACCTGTAAGCGAGTTCAAATCGAAGTTTAAAACCGCCCCGGGCGATAAAGGCGCTGATCCTTATAAAGGCAAAAAATTTAGCGTGCAGGAATTTAGGGTAACACCCGATGGTGAATATTTAATAGGTGGCCAGCTTAACGGTAAAACCAGCCTTGGCCTGGGCAACCCGGTAAAAACTTACG
>JBDUDE010000126.1:0-1869 GCA_040003105.1 Mucilaginibacter sp.
TTCCACTCGAGCGATAACAGCGTGAGCGGCAATGCCCATTTTACCAATTTAAATGTTCCGTTGCTGATAGGCCACTCGTTTGGCGAAAAAAACCTCAACTTCAGGATTATGGCGGGACCAGTTTATACATCGATATTAAGCAAAAATCTTTCGCAAAGCCTGAGTGATGCTTATGCCGACTTTGGCCACTACAAAAGCAGCACGCTGGGTTTCCAGGCAGGTGTAGGTGTCGACATTGGCGCCATTACTGCCGATGTTCGCTACGAAGGCGGCCTAACCAAAATCAACTCCGACTTTGGGCAGCGCCAAAATTTGTTTGCAGTGAGTGTTGGGTTCAAAATACTGTAAATTGAAAAACAATATCGAATAATGATTTTTGAACGTCGGATATTGAAGTACACAAACTTCGATATTCGACGCTCTTGTTTAATTACCCTTCAGCGCCTCTTCGTAAGCCATTTCCAATGCATAATCAGGGAACTTAGCCAGCTTATCGCCACTTAACTTTATTTTTTTATCAATTTTTACTCCTTTGCCTTCGATGAAGCTGCCGTTTAAGCCTTCAACGCCCACCCCCGTAAATGACGCTTCAATGCCGCCGGGATAATCAACAAATAAAATATTACCGGTGGTGCCAGCTGTTTGGCGGCCCATTACAATGGTGTTTGGCCTGAAGCGCAAGTCATAAGCAATACTTTCAGACAGGCTTTGGGTGTGTTCATTAACCAGCACTATCATTTTACCTTTGTAAAGCGGTAGCTTAAGGGCGGTACCGCGGTCATAAGCCGGTTCAAGCTTCCTGGAAAACGCACCCGGGTGTAGCAGCAAGCCATTAAGGGTGATGGTTGACGAAGTGTGGTTGGCAAATAAACCCGCCCCCATGGCCCGCGCTACGTTAAATGACGGATAGTCGCGCATATCCCAGATTACTGTTTTTGCCTGTTGCAAATCCGTAAAAAGTTTTTTGAGTGTATCGGGCGTCTCTACCTGGCATATCCGCACGTACCAAATATCATTGCCTAAATTTTCCCACAATTTCAACTTATGCGTTTTACGGTATTGGTATAACTCTGCCTCGCTAAAAAGATGTACGGCTTTGTTTATGACCCTCCCCTGCCTGCTTATCCCCACATCCATAGCACGGTTGGTATCAATTTTAAATAAACCATTGCCAATGTTCCGGTAATACGACAGCTCGTTAGTGCCGGTAGCGTAGCGTTTTAACTGACTTATCCTGTCGCTTAAAGGTTTATTGTTTATGCTGATAATCTCGTCGCCAACCTTAAAGTCCTGTTCCTTCATGAGTGAATCGTAGCGGCTTTCGCCAATAAAATATTTACCGTCGATGTAATAAGTAACAAATGGCAGGTTTAATTGATTATGGGCTTTGCTCCAATCCTTCTGGCTAAAAAACGAATGGCTATCCTTTAACTGTGCGGTAAGCTTTAAAAACGCTTGCCGGTATTCATCGGTATTGGCGGCGGCAATAAACTGCGGTATACAATCAGTTAATACCTTATCCCAACCGGGCGCATTTATTTTTTTATGCGGATAAAAGTAGCTGATGATGTTCCAGTACCTGAACAGCGCCAGCAACCGGTGTGCCTCATCAGGGTAATCGGGTGTGGCATAAGGGTTTTCAATGTGATAAATATAATCAAGCTGGTGGCCCTGGTAACTGTTGCCTATAAATTTGTTCGAGTCGGGCAGGTGGTACAGGTATAGCCGGGTAAGTTCGGCTTGCAGATTTGCGGGTACACCAAACTTTTTGATATTTGTTTCATCGAAAACATGAACTACGGTATCGCTTACCAGTTTGGTAACTGTCGCTGCAAGCTTAGCCTTCGGCAGCGAAAAATACCAGCCCGT
>JBDUDE010000540.1:0-1866 GCA_040003105.1 Mucilaginibacter sp.
GGGGTAATCCACAGCATCAGCAGGCCATTGTCTGCCTTTGTTGTGTAGTTATCCGGGTGTTTGTTTATAAAATCGGCCAAAAAAGGCAGGAACAGCGCAAAAGTTTTGCCGCTTCCGGTGGGCGCATTTAACAAGCCTGAAAAGCCCTGCAGATAAGCCGCTTCCATTTCGCGCTGAAAGGCAAACTGTTCCCAGCTTTTCTTTTGGTACCAATCCCTTATTACCTGCTGCCCCTTTGTAATCATGCCAATAATATACAACGGAAAATGCAATAAGTTAGGGTGGGGTTAAAAATTAATCCCTGACTTATTGCATAGTTGCTTTTCCGTTATCTATCATCAAACCAGCTTAACCGGGTAATTCAACAAATCAGCCTTCCGCCGAACCGTTTCTATATGAGCACCTGCATCATCAACCTCGCGCAGCCGGTAATAAATTTCGGCGCCATCAGTTAACGTAGCTACACTATTAACTTCGGTAACACCTATAAACTCCCACCTTACCGTTTCCTTTTTTGCATTCAAAAAACTATCCTGCCCGGCTGCGCCAGTTGCGTTTGCCTTTTCAATGGCCAACGCTTCATTATCTGCAGCAATCAACCGCAACTGCTCGTCAAATTGGGCATTATGATTGCCGTCGCCGCTTATTATCCTGAAAATTAATTTTGCTATGTACCAGTTCATACTATTCTTTTTTATGGTTTATTTCACCACTGCCATATTGTTTAATGTCTTTTATCTTGCCATTGCCCCAGTAGCTTATGCTACCCTCCCCGTAGTTGCTGATGCTAACCCACTCTTCGGCACTAACCTCTAAATTTCCAACCGAATAATTCTTAATGCTTACGGTTTTGGCCTGCATTTGCCGCGCATAAAGGTTTCCTTCCGATTTGGCATTTATCTCCAGCAAGTTGCAGGAGCCTTCTATTTCCACATCGCCTACGCAGGCGGTTATCAGCTTTACAGCTGGGGCGTTAATATTCAATTTGCTGCTGCTTTTATCACTGTATATTTTTACTTCAACAGGCTCGGCCGACATTAAAGCATTGGAGCATATTAAATTACCTTTGGTGCTGGCATTGTAAATATTATACAACTGCCGGTAGTACACCTTTACATTTAGCGAGGTGAAATCCGCTTTGCGCCATTTGCCCTCGGCGGTAACATACAGGGTACGGCCCGAGTTGATTACTTCAATGTATTCCATTAAATTTTCATCAGCCTCAACAATTACCTTTTCTTCATCGGCCTGTATCAGTTCAACCGTGCCGTTTATGCTTAAGTGCAGGCGGATAAAAGAGCTAATATTTTTTACTGTGGAAACGATGTTCCCATTTCCTTTTACATCAATCATTTGTCGTAGTTTTTTAAAGTTCATTTATAAAATTGCCCCTGCCGTGTAACGAATGGTCTTTTCGGGCGTTTAATTAATATTACAAAGGTGCTAAGGAAGCGGGCCCCGCAGGTTGCACCAAACGGAGCAAGAGTTATATAAAACGGAGTTATGCCATTTGAACTGAAAAACAAAGCGGACAATACGGTGCTGCATGCCAACGACCTATCAGCAACCGATTTTAACAGCGATAAGCTGGTTGAAAACACCATGCATTTTAATTTACCCGAAGCCGAATGTAAAATGAAGCAGTGGTATTTTAACGGGATAAGAATGGGCCACCACAACTGGCACTATAAGGACAAAGTGGAGATGGCCTGGAAAGCCGACCTTAATATGGTTACCCTTTATTTTAATATGCGGGGCAAAACAACTATTGCCAATAAGCTATCAGATAAGCCCTTCGAACTGGGCAAATACCAGCATAACCTGTTCTACTCGCAAACCGGCGAAGGCACTATAAAAAACGATAAC
>JBDUDE010000700.1:0-1863 GCA_040003105.1 Mucilaginibacter sp.
GCGCTGGATTTGGTAGTGAACAATGTAAATATGCCGGCATTTATCTACCGCAACAACAGCAGGAAACAACACCCGGAGAATAAGTACCTGAAAGTGGTGCTGCAGGGCGAAGGCAAGAACCGTTTTGGGGTAGGGGCGCAGGTAACCTTATACTACAACCGTACGCTAAGCTACCAGGAACAGATACCGTCGCGGGGATTTGAATCAAGCGTAGATACCCGTTTAAATTTTGGGTTGGGCAAAACTAAGGAGATCGATTCAGTGGTTGTGAAATGGCCGGGAGGAAAACAAAAAGTATTAAAAGGGGTAAAGCCCGATCAAACGATCACGGTCAAAGAAAGTGAGTCGGCGATGCCAAAGAAAGCAGGCAGCGAACCGGTACCGGCGAAACCATTATTTGAGCAGAGTGCGGATAACCACGGGATAGACTTTGTGCACAAAGAAAATGATTTTGTAGATTTTGACAGGGAAAAGCTGATTTTCCAGATGCACTCAACGGATGGGCCGAGGATAGCCAAAGGCGATGTAAACGGGGACGGCCTGGAAGACTTCTACATCTGCGGAGCGAAAGACCAGCCGGGGGCATTATATATCCAAACCCCAGCCGGCCGTTTTAAGCGTAGCAATGAAACGCTGTTTGAAAAGGATAAAGCCAGTGAGGATACTGACTGCCTGTTTTTTGATGCCGATGGCGACGGCGACCAGGACCTGTATGTATGCAGCGGCGGCGCTGAATTTTCTGAAAACTCAACCGAGCTGATAAGCCGTTTGTACATCAATGACGGCAAGGGTCATTTTACCAAATCGCCGCAGGTGCTGCCATCGTTCCAGTTTGAGAGCAGTTCGTGCGTAACGGCGGCAGACTTTGACGGCGACGGGGACCAGGACCTGTTTGTAGGTGTGCGGCTAAAGCCGGGCAAATACGGCTATCCGTGTAAGGGTTATATTTTGCAGAACAATGGTAAAGGCATATTTACGGATGTGACCGGCCAGGTAGCGCCGGGCTTAAAAGAATTGGGCATGGTAACCGATGCCAAATGGTTTGACTATGACCGCGACGGCAAACCGGACCTGGTAGTTTGCGGGGAATATATGCCTATACGGATATTCCATAATGAAGGAGGGCATTTAAAGGAAGTAAGCCGTGAAGCCGGCACAGGCGGGAGCAACGGGTGGTGGAACCGGCTGGAGATAGCAGATATAGACGGCGACGGTTATCCTGATATAGTAGCAGGCAATCACGGCCTAAATTCCAGGTTTAAGGCAACAAGAGAAAAACCGGTAAGCATGTATGTGGGGGACTTTAGCGGTACGGGCACTATAGAGCAGATTGTGTGCACCTATAACGGCGACAAACAATACCCAATGGCATTAAGGCATGACCTGGTAGGGGAACTGCCCTACCTGAAGAAGAAATACCTGCGGTATGCCCAGTACAAGGAACAAACAATGGAAGATATATTTGGCAAGGACCTGTTACAAAAGATGGATAAGCTGGATGCCTATGACATGCGGAGCAATGTGCTGATGAACAACCGGAACGGGACTTTTACGAGGAAACCATTGCCGGTAGAGGCCCAGTTTTCAACCGTGTTTGGGCTGGTGGTTAAAGACTATGATGGTGACGGGAAAGCAGATATCCTGCTGGGGGGCAATTTTTATCAGTCAAAACCGGAAGCAGGGATCTATGATGCGAGCTATGGCTTGCTGCTCAAGGGAGACGGCAAAGGGGGCTTCACAGCAATCAAGCCGCAAGCAAGCGGTGTTGTGATTAAAGGCGCGGTGCGGGATATGAAAGAGATCAAAGCAGGAAAGAACAAGCTGCTGATTGTCGCTAAAAATAATGATAAAATAGAAATATTA
>JBDUDE010000780.1:0-1863 GCA_040003105.1 Mucilaginibacter sp.
TCTCCATTCTATTAATAGATCTCTTAAATCCAGCATCGGAATTATTAAGTTTTTTTCACCCAAAATTACGTTCGGGAAATTTAATTCGATGTCCAAATCTTCAGTGGCATCCGTACAAAAATATTGCTCATAGTATTCTCCCCTTAATGCATCCTCTAAATCGCTTATCAAACCATTTAATTCAGTTTTATTCGTTAAACGCTGAATAAACTGTAAATGACTAAATTGATTTACTGCCCCGCCTTTTTTGCAACAATTGATGGGATTACCCCACCTCGGTGACTTGGACTTAAAAAATATTAGTTCGTATTGCTCTCTTTTTGTCACTTGTATTCATCTTAGTCATCCGCACAGCCGCACACCCAGAATCCCCACATCAAACCTTCGCTTCCTCCTTTATCGCCAACTGCCCGCAAGCAGCATCAATATCCTTACCGCGGCTGCGGCGCAGGTGTACGTTAACGCCTTGCTTTTTCAGGTATTCGGCAAAGGCTTCAACCTTGTCTTCGCCGGCGTTTACAAAGGCCGCCATGGATATAGGGTTGTACTCGATGATATTTACTTTACAGGGCAGGTGCTTGCAGAATTGGGCCAGTTCGGCAGCGTCGGATATGTTATCGTTAAACCCATCAAAAATAATATACTCGTAGGTTACCGGGTTTTTGGTTTTGGCGAAGTAATATTTTAAAGCCTCTGCCAGCGCTTTTAACGAATTTTGCTCATTTATCGGCATTATGGTGTTGCGCTTTTCGTCGTTGGCAGCGTGCAGGGACAGCGCCAGGTTAAACTTCACCTGGTCGTCGCCCAGTTTTTTTATCATTTTGGCAATGCCGGCGGTTGATACGGTAATCCGTTTTGCCGCCATATTCAAGCCTTCTTCGGAAGTTATTTTTTCAACCGACTCCAGTACATTTTTATAATTCAGCAGGGGTTCGCCCATGCCCATGTACACAATGTTGGATAGCGGAATGCCATAATTCTCTTTAGCCTGGCGGTCGATCAATACCACCTGGTCGTAAATTTCATCAGCATTAAGGTTGCGTTTACGCTCCATGTACCCGGTGGCGCAAAACTTACAGGTTAAACTACAGCCCACTTGTGATGATACGCAGGCCGTCATACGGCCGGGGGTGGGGATTAAAACCCCCTCAATTAAGTGAGTATCGTGTAAAATAAAAGAATTTTTTATAGTTTTATCCGCGCTGAACTGTGAGTTATGGATTTTAACGTTGTTGATAGTGAAGTTGTCGTTCAGTTTGCTTCGCAGTTCTTTTGAAATATTACTCATCTCGTCGAACGAAAAACATGATTTTTTCCATAGCCACTCATAAACTTGTTTTGCCCTGAAGGCTTTTTCATCCATTTTGATGAAATGTTCCTGCAAAGCGCTGAGGCTTAGGCTGCGGATATCTATTTTCTCTCTTGTATTAATCACGATACAAAAGTACTAAATAAAAAAATCATCTTATTTTTAATGACAATCAATTATAATTAAAACAATAACTAAGAGTTAATGTAATTAATATTAATTGGATTAGTTTTAAAAGTGTTAACGAGAAGTGTTACTAATACTTGAATGAAAAGTTTTAAAGCCGATTACGTTTATCCTGTTTGTTCCGATCCAATTAAAAATG
Organism: Mucilaginibacter sp.; assembly: GCA_040003105.1. Classification (GTDB taxonomy): domain Bacteria; phylum Bacteroidota; class Bacteroidia; order Sphingobacteriales; family Sphingobacteriaceae; genus Mucilaginibacter. The sequence goes on from JBDUDE010000780.1 coordinate 1,635, forward strand.
GAATAGTGACTGTTGATGATGTTGGGAAGATAATTTCGGTTATCGATCCTGCCTTATCCACAGAACCCCCAACCTCCCCTGTTGAACAGGTGAGCGGCATTATATGCCCTGGTTTTGTCAACACACATTGCCACCTCGAACTTTCGCACCTAAAAGAAAAAGTTAAACAAGGCACCGGCCTGGTTAACTTCATTATCGATATTCAAAAAAGCAGGGGTGCCGAAAGTGC
>JBDUDE010000293.1:0-1863 GCA_040003105.1 Mucilaginibacter sp.
CGTAAACTGCTTAATATCGAACGCCCCACCCATCGAGAATAGGTGCGCCACCTTATCCGGATGTTTAAACGCGAAATTAGCCACATGGTAGCCACCAAAACTGCATCCGGCAACGGCTACCTTACTTGCGCCTGTTTCGTTCATGGCCCAGGGAGCAAGTTCTTCGGCAAGCATCCGGTCGTAAGCGATGTGGGTTCGGGCGCGGTCGGCCGGGTGGATGCCTTTATTATACCAGCTTTGCTCGTCTATGCTGTCAATGCAGTATATCTTAACCAAGCCTTGTTCAATAAACCAGCTCACGGAATCTATCAGATGGAAATCTTTGTTCTGATAATAACGGCCCATTGATGTGGGGAACAGGATCACAGGATAACCCCGGTCGCCGTAAACCAGCATATCCAGATCACGACTCAGGTTGTGCGAATACCAGCGTTTAAAATCCTCTCTCAAAGCCCGTTAATTTAGTGTAATATAAGGGGATTGTTTTTAATGTGCAAATGGGCACAGGCACTTATGTTTAAATTATTGCTTCGCCTTTTAGTCAGATACGCTACATTTGCAGCCTTAATTAATACAGAGGGGAAAGATGTACCGAAGTTTGCTTGCCGAAATGACTATTACCGAACAAATACTTACCATAAATTCTGAATTACTTGCGCGCGAAGTAACCATTACCTTATTAGTGCCTGCCGATTACAACAAAGCCGAACCACTCAATTTACTACTGCTAAACGACGGACAGGAAGTTGAAAACCTGATGGTAAGCCAGGCTTTAGAAGACTTATACAATACCAATAAAATAAAACCCGTACTTGTTGCCGCCATACATGCCAACGAGGAACGTTTGCAGGAATACGGCGTAGCAGGCAACCCCGATTATAAAAAGCGCGGTACCAAAGCTGAATTGTATACTCAATTTGTTTTAGATGAACTTTTGCCCTTTATCCACCAGAACACGGGTGTTAATAGTTTTGCATCTACCGCTTTCGCGGGAGTGAGTTTGGGAGGCTTAACCGCTTTTGATATTGCCTGGAATCATTCAGAAGTATTTGATAAAGTTGGCGTTTTTTCGGGCTCTTTTTGGTGGAGAAGCAAAGGTTTAGATGAGGGTTATCACGAAAACGACCGCATTATGCATCAACTGATCAGAAACACAAGCGGCAAACCCGACGTTAAGTTCTGGCTGCAAACCGGCACCAAAGATGAAACTGCCGACCGGAACAAGAACGGCATCATTGATTCGATTGACGATGCCATTGATATTATAAAGGAATTAGAATTAAAGGGCTATACCCGCCCCGCGGATATTCAATACCTTGAAATGGTTGGTGGCAAGCATGATATGCCTACCTGGGCCAAAGCCATGCCTAAGTTTTTATGCTGGGCGTTTAAAGCTTAAAACTTCAACGATACTCCAACTTCAAAATAAAAGATACTTGGCTTATATGGCGACGCGTTTTCTAAAGCTTTCGTTATCGCCTGCTCTGCAAGAGTACTCTGTGGCAGGCTGTTTTGAGTAAAAGCGTATGTCGGCGTAAAGTTGAATACAAATCGCCCCGTAGCATATTCAAGCGGGGCAGATAGTTCGTAATTTAGCAGTTTAAAATCGCCTAATTGATTATCATATGCTGTGATAGCGGCGTTAGCTTTACGGTTTAATTTACCTTTTCTTTCCTGGTAACCAGCATAAAAATTTTGCGATCCGGCGTTCAGGCCGGCTTGCGGAGTGATAGTTAGATCATCATCATCGCCAAATATGCTTTCAAATTCAAATTCGTGCGAAATATGCAGATTAAATAAAATATCATTTTTGTTGCCGCTTTTATTAAAAATATAGCTGGCACTGATGCCCGGCGTTACAAT
>JBDUDE010000361.1:0-6168 GCA_040003105.1 Mucilaginibacter sp.
TGTTCTTCGTGTTTACATGGATGCTTAGCAACTCAACCCTGGCCACCGGGCAGGCCGATGTACTGATACCACTACTGGTACGCGGTGTTGGTATGGCCCTGTTATTTGTACCACTTACCACCCTTGCCATTGCCGATCTTAAAGGCCCCGAACTGGGCCAGGGTACAGGCTTAAACAATATGATGCGCCAGTTGGGCGGCTCGTTTGGTATTGCGGTTTTAACCACTATTATTCATATACGGTCAGGCTTTCATCGTAGCGTATTGATAGAACATGCTAATCCGTATAACCCCGAATTCACCCAACAGCTTAATATGCATATACAAAATTTTATTGCACACGGTAAATCAGTATTGGACGCTACGCAAATGGCGTACGCAGCTATTGAGGGGCGGATTATAAAACAAACGATGCTGCTAACATACGACGACGCCTACTGGATATCTGGTTTGGTGATGCTGTTTTCGATACCGTTGCTGTATTTGCAACCGTTTAAAAAAGCTGTAAAGTTGCCGGTGGATGCGCATTAAGCGAAGTCTATAGTCGTAAGTCCGAAGTCTTTTATGAATTTACGACTATATTGACACTCCGAGACCTCCGTGTGCCCCCTCTGTGCCTACGTGGTTAAAAATCGCCGCAAAAAATAAAAAGCTGTTCATTTTACATGAACAGCTTTCCCCAAAAAACTACAATTAAAATTTTATTATCCCCCGGTCGCAAATTATAAAGTCTGTAGCCAGGATTATTTAATCTAAGGTCTAAATGTACAATTTTTTAAGGCAAAAAAGCAAATATTATTGCCGATAGAAATACGATTAATGAAAAATAAATGAAAATAGGGGCCTGCCGCCTTCTTTTAGCAAATAATCGACAAGTGTGATGCCGCCACCGCAGATATCAATAATCTTTGCATTTTTCGCCGGGTTGAAACTTTTAACAAAGTAGGGCGAACTGTGCAGGACTGATTGCGTCCAGCTTATCAACGTTTTTTTGGTTGATATATATTTTCCGGTAAATCTTTTTATCATCTTTCATGCTTTTATATTCACCTTTGCAGGAATAGAAAGTCAGGATTATTATTATCAATATGAAAAAGATATATTCATTAGCAATTTGTTGTCTGCTGGTTTTTTGTTTTGCGGCATTAAAAACGCAGGCCCAAATCTCCAGCCCGGATGCCCCCTCGCTCACACTGGGGAACCCATGGACCAATAGCCAGTTAATGGAGCCTTCCGCCTTAGCAACTCAAATAAAAGCCGGCGGAACAAACCTTCCGTTGATATTGAATATCGGCGCGGTCGAAGATATTAAAGGAGCAACCCATATCGGCGCTGTAAACGATGCTAAAAACCTGGAAAAATTAAAAAGAACGGTAGCAGCCCTGCCTAAAAACACAGCTATAGTAGTTTATTGCGGTTGCTGCCCTTTTGCCAAATGCCCTAATATCCGGCCGGCGTTTTCCGAACTTGCAAAAGCTGGGTTTACTAATGTGAAGCTGCTGAATTTATCAACCAATTTAAAAACTAATTGGATTGCGAAAGGATATCCACTGGCGGCTAAATAATGTTTGTGAGCTAAAAAGTCAGCGAAATCAACGCAATCATTTCAACGATCAGCGGTTCCACCAGCCTGAAACAAATTTCTTCACTTCCGTCGGCACACCCGGCTCCGGCACAAAAAGGTCAATATTCTTTTCTTTAGCGTATTTCAACAACCGCTCAATCGGTTCTGACCAGGCATGAGGTGCCAGGTTAAACGTACCCCAGTGTATCGGCATCATTAGTTTGCCTTTTAACGCCAGGTGGGCGTTCGAGGCATTATCAGGGCCCATATGTATATCGGGCCAGTATTGGCCGTAGGCACCAATTTCCAGCATAGTTAAATCAAACGGTCCAAAGGCCCCGCCGATTTCTTTAAACCCCGGGAACCATCCCGAATCCGCCCCGAAAAAAATATTATGCGTATGCCCTTTTATCACAAACGACGACCACAAGGTTTCGTTACGCCCCAAAATACCACGGCCGCTAAAATGCCTTGCCGGGGTGGCGGTAATATTGCAATCGTCGCCGAGCATGGTACTGTCTCCCCAATCCAATTCCGTAATAAAATTCCGTTCAACGCCCCAGTTTTTTAAATGCTGACCTACCTTAAGCGAGGTGATAAATGGGATATGCTTACCGGCAAAAAATTTAATAGTGTTTTTATCAAGGTGGTCGTAATGGTCGTGCGATATGATGATGGCATCCAACGGGGGTAAATCTTCAAGCGGTATGGGCGGCTCAAAAAATCGTTTCGGGCCGAAATAGCGGCTGAACGACACGCGTTCGCTCCAAACAGGGTCGGTAAGTATGCGTTTGCCGTCAATTTCAATCAGCAGGCTCGAGTGCCCAATCAATGTAATCCTTAAACCGGTGGCTGGTGGGTCATTAAACGCCGACACATCGGTTTTGAACGGGCCTAATTGCTTTTTTGGCGTGTTTTCGGCCTTATTATTATAATACTCTTTTAATATGGGAATCAGTTTGCCAAATCCTGCCTCGTCGGTTGGTATCGGGTTTAAAAACTTCTTCCCCTTTTTACGCGCCCCGGTTAAACTCATAAATAATTATCAAATTACTGCCCTAATATACAACGGGCTTTTTATTAAACCGGGTTGAAGCCGAATTGTTACATTACCCCGCCCCGAACCAGCAATGCTTGCATTTGGCTGACTATTGCTTTAAGAATGCAACAGTCCGTTCGCAAAACTTAAGCAGGTTTGCAGGCAATTCAGTTTCAGCATAAGGATGTGTGGCGCCAAACACATGGTCGCCGCCTTTAATCACCAAAAATTCAGCATCGGCGTTGGCTGCTTTCAGTTCTTTGGCATGCGCAACAGGAACTGTTGGGTCTTCATCGCCATGCGCAATAAGCCAGGGCTGTTTTATTTGCGCGGCATGAGCCAATACATCCAGCCGTGCGGGGTTGCGCTCCAAATCATCAAGCAGGCTAACTTTAAGCGGCATCATTTGTCCTGTACGTTTGTTGGGCATATAGGTTATACCTGTTAGCCGCCACTGTTCCTCTATTTCCTTTGGCCATAAATTCCGGAAGCCGGATATAGATGCCATGGTAACCAGTTTTTTAATGCGTGTATCTTCTACAGCTTTTATAATCGCCATGCCGCCGCCCATGCTGTGGCCCATTAAATAGACACCCGCAGTAACCGCTATTCCGGCACCACCGCAGGCAAAGTCAATCACGTTTTTTAAATCTTCCAGTTCAATGGTAAAGGTGTTATCGGCAAAAGCTATCAGGTCGGCAAAGTCCGAAGGTTTATCGGCAGTGGTGCCGTTGTGCGAAAAATTGAATTTTAAAAAACGGAAACCCTGTTCGGCAAAGTAATTGGCTACCAGGTTATGTGCGCCCCAATCTTTAAAGCCCTTAAAGCCATGGGCAAAAATTACCAGCGGTGCATTTTTGTTTGATGTACGATAGGTTAAATCCATCAGCATGCCGCGGCCCCTGGCGCCGGGAATGTTGAAGTTTTGTTTTTTAAGCATGTAATAGTTATTTCTCAGTAATCAGATTCGCGTTAGCACAACATAGTTACAACATTAAAGTTATTATATTAAACCTGTTATTTTACCTTATGGCAAGAATATTAATTATCATCGCCTTTACCCTAATCGGGGTTGATCTTTACGGGCAATCCCGGGTGAAACCATGCCTGTATGTTGATGCCAGGAACAGCTATATTCTATCGGAAGCTATAAACTTCGACCGCGGCAACGGGCGCAGTGAAAATGAAACCTTCAACAGCTTGTTTATCTGGCAGAACGACCGGGTGATAAGGGTGGTTTTTGAGTATTTGAAAAGAGTGCCGGCAAATATAAATGCCGGTCAGCTGCAAACACTGAGTTCTTTTATCCCCCCATTTAAAAAATACAGTATCGTAAATAACAGCCGCCCATATTGGTACGTTTACGGCGGTCGTATAACATATCACCGGCAAAACGAAAAGGACGGCGAAAACTATAGCGATTTGTTAAAATCTGTGATAAACAATTGGAACAAAAAGTATAATCCTTTGGCAGACCAATTTGGCATTATTACAGTATACGACGCCGACCCGCATGTGTTATACAGGAATAAGAAACGCAAACAGGAAAATATCAATATTCTCCCTATACTATTACGCTCCGGCAACAGCGATTCTTTATACATGATAAAGCCAAACGTTATTAATGTGTATCGTTTGGATAACAACCCATTACCAAACATCAGTAATACCAAAAGATATACGCTTTACTCCACTGTTTCCTTTGCGGAATATGGGTTCATTGATGACTATTCGGCCTACTGGAACAGCGGCCGCGGCTTTATCAGCGACAACACATTACCCTACTTATATAATATGCCGCTGCCATTGCCGGCTGATTCATTGCTTAATATGCTGGCGACTTTACCGATGGCCCAACCGCAATTTAAAGAAACGCAGATAGCGGTTAAAATTGATGAAGTTCATTATGTTGGCGACGAAAAAACGGTTGCTATATATAAAAAGAGGGATTCTATCGCGGCGGCCCGTAACGACTCGCTACAAAAAATAATAGCCGCCGATTGTTTCGGTCTATATCAATACTGCCCCGAATGCCTGAACGATAAAACACCGAAGCTGTCCCGGATAAAGAAACATTGCCCGGTAAACATTTCCCCCGAAGAATTCAATACCGACGAAAACTGGAGCTATGCCTTTTCGTCCAAAACGCATCATTATTTTAAAGCAGAGTCTCCTAATCACGTTGAGAACCGGGGCCCGGCCCCCGAGCCATATTACCAATACCCGGGAGAAACAATGCCACATAACTATCTTTTTAAATGGTTGTTAATGTCGCCCGGAGTAGGTTACTGGATGACGGACGTGTCTAAATTTTCGATGAAATATTTTATCCCCGACGGCTCAAACACAAACCTGAAGCTCAACGGCCGGTATCCGTATTAATTTTCCATTTGATGTTTGATATACCACCAAGCCCACAAAACCAATAACGGCTGTAAATCCACCAGCCGAGCCGGGGATGTTGAAGTTTTGTTTTTTAATCATCGTTTAAAATGTAACTTCTTTTTCTTCAATGTCTGTTGGTTTTACCACCATTGTATCTGCCAGCATATCGCCGATTCTTTGGTGCCGGGCTGTTTTAGAGATACAAATTAAAGCCGGAATCCCATAGATGGTAATATCAATAATGTCGCAAATGCGCCGTTTAAATGCGTCCCACAACGATATTTTGTGGCCATCGGTCTTCACTACTTTTAGTTTACAAATATCGTGGCCCGGGGTTGCCTGGTTTACGGATTCGGTGACTACAAAATATAAAAACCAAAAAACAGGAACAACAAGAGCCATACTTCCCTGTATTACCCGCGTACCATCATCCGTTTTTTCGCCGAAAGTATAAATGTAAAGAGTAGAAAGCCCCAAAAATATCCCATAATCGATAAGTGTGGCTAGAATCCTCAATTTTATATAAGGCTTTGATGTTATGGTATAAAACTTCATGTCGGGAAAATATCGATGCAATGTAAATAATCATTAGCAACATTTTGCAGGAGGATATTAATTAACTATTCCCGGGTATACCACCACGCCCACCATATCAGCAAAGGCTGCAAAACCACCAGCCTTACCCAGGCAATCAATGGCGTAACATAAAGGCCGCCCAGCTGAAACGGCGCACGGATAACCATATCAATATGCACCGGCAAAAAGGCAATCAGCATCAAAATAATACCCCAGGCCGCTAATTTCCGGGTGTGTTTAAAAATCAACAGCAAACCAAATAATATTTCAAAAACACCCGCCAATAAGTTCACAAGTTTTGGCAAAGGAATATATTGCGGAATGATGCGGATGTAGGATTCCGGCGCCCGGAAATGGTTCGCACCTGCCGCCAGGTAGCCAATTACCAAAATGACGAGGCTCACTTTTTTTAATAATGTCATAATTGAAGTACGTTTTTATAGCTAAAACCGATTTAATTGTCAAAGAAACACGCTTTATTTATAAACATTCTAAATACAACTGTATGACAAAGTGTTGACACTGCATCATATTAAAGCTGTTACTTTTGTTGGGTTCAAATTTAAAATAGCTTTGAAGTATCTAAAGGTAATCGCTTTTACGCA
>JBDUDE010000082.1:0-6164 GCA_040003105.1 Mucilaginibacter sp.
CCATGAACTATGAACCATGAACTATGAACTTTTCATGAACTATGAACCAAAACATAAGACACCAGGAAACAATTGATTACTTTTTAAAGGTAGTGTGGCAAACTGTGGCTAACAGGTACAACCAGATAGTTACGGAGTTTGGTATTACGCAGTCGATAGGGTATTTGCTGATAAATATTGATGAGAAGGAGGGAACCACTGTGTCGCAGGTTGCGGCGCTGCTGGGGTTGAAGTCTACCAGTTTATCACGGATGCTGGCGCAACTGGAAAAATCTGGGTTGATAACAAGGGAATCGAACGAAGGGGATAAGCGGTCGGTAAAAATATATTTAACGGAGTTGGGTAAAGAGAAGCGCCACCTGGCCCGCGTAATTGGGCGGCAGTTTAACAATTACCTTAACGATAACATTAGCGAAGCCGACAGGGAGTATTTGATAAAAATGCTGAAGAAGGTGAATACATTGACTATGAATTTTAAGCCCGAAGGGAAATAGTGAGTGTTGAAGCGTAATATAGGCATCCTTTAATCCATAAATCAGGTAAATCACGGTTCAGACAATTGCACGCTATGAATCACGTCTGCAAAACAACCGAATCAACCTCATCCAACCCTATCAACTTTATCAACTCAAAAAAGCACGTTTATCAAAAAAACACCGTTATAAGTTGCGAAAACGGGGGCTTAACCGTACAAGCTTTTAGGGGCTTGCACTATTAATTTGTTAAAAAATGTTAAGCTGCTGTTTTTGAATTATAAAAGAATAAATTTGCCGATTGAAATATAGGGGCCGTGTTTGTGCATTAGCTGCTTAGTTTAAAGGCAAATAAACCGGATAAATGCCAGGATGAACAGGATACCGTTATTTTTATTGCTATTGTGCGCTTGTTTTGCAGGCTGTAAAAACACCAACGATGTGCCGGCGCAAATTAGGGCGCAGCAGGCAGTTGATGCTAAAATTATAACTGCATATTTAAAAAGCAACAGCATTACCGCCAAACAGGTTGATTCGGCGGGGGTGGGCTTAGGGATATATTACGTGGTTGATACCCTTGGCAGCGGCAACGATGTGTTGACCAACTCAACCAAAATTACGGTGGGTTATACAGGCAAAAATTTGCAGACAGGCACCACGTTTATTACAACCGACCAGTTTCACCCGTCGTATGTAATAGGGTCGACGATAATGGGCTGGCAGTATGGTATACTGAAATCGGGGGTAAAAAAGGGGGGCACGGTAACGCTGTATGTGCCTTCGCATTATGCCTACGGGCCTTTTGCACAGCCAACGTATGGGCTACCGGCAAATGCAATATTGATTTTTAGAATAAAACTTTACAACATAACCAACTAACATAAAAAGCTCAGCATATTTAAAACAGCAAAAGGTATGTGATGAGGGCAGCGATTAGCCGCTAAAACAACAAATAACAAATGAGACAAAGATTTTTTACCCTTCTTTTAATTTCTGCTATAGGTTTTGCATCGTGCCGCAAAGACAAAATTGAGCTTGATATTAAACAATATGACGATGCCCAGATACAGGCTTATATAAGCGCACATGGGCTTACCGGGATGAAAAAAGATACCTCGAAACAGGACAGCTCGGGGATATATTACCAATTGCTGTTACCCGGTAAAGTGGTACCGCCGGCTACTGAATTAGAGCAACTTAACTACCCCGACAAGGTATCGTTTGTATTTACCCTGCAGTCGGTAGATGGTAAATACGTATCGTCTGATACAATACAAAACCGGATGGAAGATTACCTTGGCCATTTAACATCGAACAATTTGCCCTACGGCCTGCAGATGGCGATGCGGAATATTGTAAAATACAAAGGCGCCAGCGCCAGGTTACTGATACCATCGCACCTGGCTTATGGGGTTAGCGGTTTTGGTTTGGGCAGCTCGAGCAATGTAAACACAAAAATTGCCGGCAACCAATGCCTTGATTATTATGTGCATATAATTGATAGTTATAAAGATTACGACCAGCAGCTGATACAAAATAGGGTGAGTGATATAGCGACTTATACGAAAAAAGAGAGCGTGGAAAAGCCTGGCTACTTTTATTACTATAAAATTGTAACACCGGGTACAGGTACTGACAAGATAGTTGCAACAAGCAGTTACACTTCTACCTATACCGGTGAGTTGCTTAACGGAACTATATTTGACGGCAGTTTTAATGGTGATAATATTTCGCCAAGTCAACCTGTTTCTGTATTAGTACCCGGCGTGAGAGAGGCTTTCCTGCAAAACGTTGTTGCTGGTACAAAAATCTCGATTGTTGTTCCTTCAGATTTAGGTTACGGAAATACTACGGCTGGCAGCATACCAAACCAAAGCGTATTGAAGTTTTCGTTTGTAATTGTGACTGTGACACAATAATTGTTCGAAGTAGGTATCGATAAAAGAGCGTTTGGATTGTTGTACTAGTGACTGAGGCATTAAAAAGCGCCTTTTAAATAGAATTTGCAAATAGATATGAGGGCTAACGGTTTAAACCTTATCATCTTTAATTCGAAATAAATGGTAAACGCTAATATCCCCTGGGTTGAATCGCCCTTTTTTGATGATTTGCTAAAGGCAAGAAAATTAACAACAGAACAGGTAAACCTGGCCAAAGAATACCACGAAAACGGCTTTGTTGTGTTGAGCGGGGTTATACCACAAACGCTGATAGATGCGGTGCGGGATGATGCGGAAACCAAAGCATTTAACCCCGAATTCCCGCTAACTACCCAGCGAGACGCTGTCCGTGTGCAGGATTTTTGGGAAGCATCGGCAGCTGCAAAAGAACTGGCCTGCTTCCCGCAGATCTTAGAAACGCTGGAGCTGCTTTATGAGCGCAAGGCGGTACCTTTTCAAACCCTTAATTTCAGGGTTGGTACGCAACAGCGCTCGCATTCAGATACTGTGCATTTCAGTTCGCTGCCGGCGAGGTATATGTGCGGCGTTTGGGTTGCGCTGGAGGATATTACCGAAGAAAATGGCCCGGTGTTTTATTACCCCGGTTCGCAGCGCCTAACCGAGTACAATTTTTCGCATATCCGCACCTCGGCTGATACTGCATCGTACGAAAACTACAAGGAGTACGAAGATTTTATTGAAAAGATAGTGGAAGTGAACGGACTGGAGAAAAAGAAGTTCCTGGCAAAAAAGGGGGATATGCTTATCTGGTCGTCGAATATTATTCATGGCGGGTCGCCGGTTATTAAGCAGGGCTCTACGCGGTGGTCGCAGGTAACGCATTACTTTTTCGAGGATTGTTATTACTACACGCCCATGCTATCAAACATGGTTGCCAACGAGTTGTATTTACGCAGCAGGCTGGTCAACATTAAAACCGGTAACCTTGTTGAGCAAAACTACAATGGCAAAAAACTAAACACCTTTAAAGCCGGGCCGGGCAAGTTTATTTTTACGGGTAGCGTGAAGTTTCCGAAGTTGGTAAATATGTGGTGGAAGATGAAGGGTGGGGGGAAGAGTCAGTAGTCATTGGTTATACAGGATGTTACAAGTGTATTGTTTGACATTAAACTCCCGACTCAAGACTTTAGACTCAGGACTCCAGACTACCTGCCCCTCAACGCTGCTTTAAATTCCCTCAAACACCTTTCCCTCGCAAAAGCATGCTCCACAATTGGTTTGTGATATTTGGTAAAGTCGGCATATTCCGGGACCCATTTTTTAACATATTCCAGTTTGGGATCGAATTTTTTGAGCTGCGATTCGGGATTAAATATTCGGAAATAGGGTGCGGCGTCGGTACCCGAGCCGGCCGACCATTGCCAGCCGCCAACATTGCTGGCCATTTCGTAATCAAGCAGTTTGCGGGCGAAATAACGCTCGCCCCAGCGCCAATCAATCAATAAGTGTTTACTTAAAAAACTGGCCACTACCATGCGTACCCGGTTGTGCATGTAACCGGTGGCATTCAGCTCACGCATGCCGGCGTCAACCAAGGGGTAACCTGTTTCGCCATTGCACCAGGCTTCAAATTGTTTTTCGTCGTTGTTCCATTGTATGCGGTCATATTCCGGTCGGAAAGCGTGGTCGGCAGTGTGTGGGAAATGATAAAGGATCATCATATAAAACTCGCGCCATACCAGTTCGTTCAGCCATGTTTTTTCGGAGAATGTATTGGCAGTGCGTGCCAACTCGCGGATGCTAACCGTACCAAAACGCAAATGCAGCCCGATGTGACTTGTGCCCTTTATGGCGGGGAAATCGCGCTTTTCGGCGTAATCAGCAATCAGGTCTTTATAGTGGACTTTTGGGAACTCAAGGCTGCTTTTTTCAAAACCCATTGCATTCAGGGCCGGCAGCGGGAATGCTTTGGTTTGATAAAAGTTTTTGAAATATTTTTTATTGGGATAGGCTTTTAAATAGAATGGTGTAAGCTTTTGATACCATTTGCGCATATAGGGTGTATAAATGGTGTAGGGTTTGCCATCATCCTTTATCACTTCATTAGGTTCGAAAATTACCTGGTCCTTATAGGTATTAAAGCTGATATTGTGGTTTTCCAATAACGCGGCTACAGCATCATCCCGTTCGTAGGCGTATGGCTCATAATCATGATTGGTATAAACTGCGGCTATGTTGTAATCCTTTAACAAGCTGTTCCAGGCATGCCCGGGCTTGCCATAAAGTACCAACAGACTGCTGCCATGTTGATGCAGTGCTTTATCCAGCGCTGCAATAGTTTCATAAATAAAGGTCACGCGGGCATCGTCCTTATCTTCCAGCTTATCGAGTATTTCTTTATCAAAAATAAAGACCGGCAATATAGGGTTGCCGCTTTTTAGCGCATGGTAAAGCCCGGCGTTATCATCCAGCCGTAAATCGCGCCGAAACCAGAATATCGAAACGGGTTGTTGCTTATCCATAAATTTCCGCCAGCGTAGATTCAATATCGGGGTAGTTAAACTTAAATCCGGCATCCTGAATTTTTTGTGCCGACACCTTAGTGCTGCCCAGCACGATGGTGCTCATTTCGCCCATTAATAGCTTTAATACAAATGCGGGTACCTTGGGCGCCCACATCGGTTTGTGCAGTTGCCTGGCAATGGCCTTGGTAAGTTGCGCATTGGTAACAGGATTGGGCGCAACCTGGTTGTAAACGCCGGTAAAGTTTTCATTTTCGATGCCTAGCATATACATATCAACTACATCCTGCCAGTGTATCCACGGCACCCATTGTTTGCCGCTTCCTAAAGGGGAGCCTATATAAAGTTTTATCGGCTGCGCCATTAATTTTAAAGCGCCGTCAACAGAAAGCACCACGCCGGTGCGGAATTTGACTATGCGTAAACCGAGCTTTTGCCCTTCATCAACAGCGGCTTCCCATTCAACGCAGCAACGGCCCATAAAATCGGTATTTGGCCGACTATCCTCCGTAAGCAACTCATCGCCACGGTCGCTGTAATAGCCAATGGCCGAGGCGGAAACGATGGAATTTACCTGGTGCTTTTTTGTGCCGAGCAGGTTATAAATTAAACTGATGGCCTTTGCGCGGCTGTCTATAATTTCTTTCTTGCGCTCGTCGGTCCAGCGTTTATCAGCAATGGCGGCGCCTGCCAGGTGAACGATGGTGTCAACACCATCAATGCAGGCCGGGTCTATTTCGCCCTTATCAACATCCCACAAAAAGGTTTTTACCTGCGGATTTTTGCCCGCACTGCGGCTTAAATGACTAACCCGCCAGCCCTTAGCCAGCAATTGTTCGGTAAGCTTTATGCCGATAAGGCCTGTGCCGCCGGTAAGGAGGATGGATTTGCCTTGGTTCATAGTTGATGGTGGGAAGGGTTCATAGTTGATGGTTCATAGTTCATGGTAGAGAAGTTTAGCAGATGGAAATTAGCACGATAGTATTGCGAAGCATAGCTGCTATTAACCACTAACCGCAGCCACCATGAACTATGAACCATCAACCATGAACTTCTTAGACGTTCACACTATCCGCTACAACAACTTTACTGCAAAGCGGTTTGGCGTAGTTTTCGGCAAATATTACGTGGGTGGGGTCAACCTGGTAGGCTTCCTGTGCTTCGGGGGTATCAAATAAAAGCAACAGCGAAACATCATACGAACGGTCGACCACACTGCGAAAAGTTTCTGCGGGTACACCGATGTGTATTTCGCGGATGTGGGGTAT
>JBDUDE010000357.1:0-1860 GCA_040003105.1 Mucilaginibacter sp.
TTGATCGTAATATAATTTTAAGCGGAATCATTTTGTCCGTAATTTCAATTTTTGCAACAGGCTGTTGCAAAATTGACTCAGCAGTCTTTTCTAATTGTGCAGCCGCCTGCTGCACAATTGATCTTTCGCTTTCAATTTTTGCAAGTGGCGCTTGCATAATTGAGTTATCCCGAATTTGTGTAGCAGGTTGCTGCATAAATTCAGGATAAGCCTCAGCAAAACTCTTCATATAATTAAGGTTGCGTGCCGAAGCACCCTTCATATCAGGAAACTCCCGTCGTAAATCAAAAGATAGCCTTTCAATAACCTTAGTTCCCCAGCCCTCGGTGCTTTGCTGCTCCAAAATTATACTGCCAATTTTCCAATACAACATCAATAAATGCTGATTAACAGAAATAGCTGCTTTTAACCTAATTGTTTCAATTTCAGTTTTAATTTGGGCTATTGCAGCGGCGTATGAATTTTCCAGGGACATGCAGTTCAATAATAAATAATAGTAAAATTAGCAAAAACGACGGGGCAGGCAATAATACGTCGGAATTCATTTTCGCACCCACCGCAGCTACTATGAACTATCAACAATGAACCATGAACCCACTGTTAACAACTATTTCCCCGAAAACATTTCCACTTAACCCAAATTCTGTTTACGTTTGAATTTTTTGTTGATGTAGCTTCTATTAATTTTTTATTAAATAGAACTATGTTACGTGTTGATAGTACCAAGCCTTGCCAGATTATTTATGCCATTGCAAAGCATGAGTACTTGTCGTATGTTATTGAGCCACACATAGTTCAACTAAATCCCAACGGCGAATTTTCCCTTACCCACCAGCGTTTATTCAGCAATACAGCCAAAGAATTTGCGCATTGTATCGACGACATCGATATAAAGCTGATTAAGATATTGGAGGAGATGGAGCAGGGTAACCTGATAAAAAAGTTCTATAAAAAGCCAATCCGCCCTTTTGAGTTTTTCACGAAAATATTTAACGAACAGCTTTTTGACACGCTTCGCCCCAAGATAGAAAAGCGAATGGCTGAGGCGTTGGCGTTACTTAAAGATAAACCACTGTACCAGATGAGCAAGGAAGGTTACCCCGCCGAGCGCAAAGTGCAGATAGCTACCGAAGTAGCTACCGTGCTGTTCCATTTCAGGCGCGGCGACGACGAGATACGGTATTTCCCAACCATTAAATACCAGGGTTTGCGCATTGAGTTTATGTTTAAAAATGCCGAGGTTATTTGTAACCACCCCGCCTGGATGCTGCTTGACGATACCCTCTATCATTTTGAAAAAGAGATTGAAGGCAAAAAGCTGGTGCCGTTTTTAAACAAGCGGTACATAGCAATACCCAAATCATCGGAACAATCATACTTCGAAAAATTTGTGGCGCCACTTATTGAGAAGCACCACGTATACGCTGAAGGCTTTACTATCAATACCGAAAAATATGATGCCCGGCCGGTTATAAAACCAATTTATGTGGAGGGTGGCACCTCGCAGTTGCAGCTTTATTTTAAATATGCGGGCTATGTTTTCCCTTACGGGGATGAAAGGCTGATATCGGTACGCATGGAGCGTAACGGCGATGAGTATACCTTCCATCGCATTAAACGGTCGGTTACATGGGAGAAAAACAAGTTTAATCATTTGGAATCTTTAGGCCTTAAAACAGCTTCTTCGCTGTTTAAAAACCTCGAAGTTGACAATAATGACGAGGACGCCGACCAATCCTTCTCGGTTTTTGAATGGATAAACCAGCATTACGACGAACTGGTTAAAGAAGGCTTTGAAATTGAGCAGCCGGACTCGGGTAGCCAGAAGCGCTACGTTTTCGGCACCAGTAAAATCGACCT
>JBDUDE010000418.1:0-20736 GCA_040003105.1 Mucilaginibacter sp.
TGCCGTTTTTATCTATATCAAAGCTGTGTTTTTCGTTAACTTTTACCTGGAGCATTTTTTAGCTATGAGATGTTAGATATGAGATTTGAGATAAATCAAGGAAAGCAAATTAGTAAATCAAAACAAGAATCAGCGAAATCAACGAAATTATTTAAAATCAGCGGTTCACTGCGTAAGTACATATTGTACCAAGTTTGCGCCCATCTTAAGGGCCTTCAGTCGGTTTTCCTGGGAATCATTGGCGTAGGTGCCATAATCTTCCCAGCCGTTACCTAAATCGCACTCGAAGGTGTAAAAACACACCAGCCTGCCTTGGTATATCAACCCAAAGCCTTGCGGGCGTTTACCGTCGTGTTCATGAATTTTTGGTAAGCCATTGGGGAACGGAAATTTTTGATGATAGATGGGATGGTTCAGCGGCAGCTCCACAAAATCGAGCTCAGGGAAAACCTTTTTCATTTGCGGGCGGATAAACTGGTCAAGCCCGTAATTATCGTCGATATGCAAAAAACCGCCGCCTGTTAAATACTTGCGCAGGTTCCGCACGTCCTGGTCAGAAAAGATGACGTTGCCATGCCCTGTCATAAATATAAATGGGTAGTTGAATATCTCGGCACTGCCCGCTTCCACTACCTCGTCTTCCTGCTGAAAGTTGGTTTTCAGGTTATCGTTACAAAATTTGATAAGGTTAGGCAATGCCGTACGGTCGCCATACCAATCGCCGCCGCCATTATATTTAAGCTTGGCCATTTTGTAGGTGGGGGCGTTGAAGCTGCTGATCGAGATTAGCAGTATAGCGCAAATACCTATCATAGCGATAGGTTTAAAACCCATCGCTATGCGGAAAATTCTATTGTTAAACATATTTTTCAACCTAATACAATCAACCCCTGTTCAAAAAATTCACCTCAAAACAGGCTTCCAAAGCAGCTGTCTCAGTTCTTAAACGGCTTTCCCCTAAAGTTATGGCTTTAAAATCATTTTTTAAAGCGTCAGCAATTTCGGCCGGGGCAAAATCACCTTCCGGGCCAATCAATATTAAGTAATTGCCGTGCATTTTCAACTCATCTTTCAGGCTTATCTTTTCACCTGCATCACAATGGGCTATAAACTTTTGGCCGCTAAATGGCTTCGCCAATAATTGGTTAAATGTTAATGGTTCATTTAACACCGGGTGATAAGCTTTGATAGACTGCTTAATGGCCGAGGTTATAATCTTATTCAACCGTTCAACCTTTGCCTCCTTACGTTCCGACCGCTGGCAAATAATTAACGAAATTTCATCGATCCCTATCTCGGTGGCTTTCTCTAAAAACCATTCGGTGCGTTCAATATTTTTTGTGGGCGCAATGGCAATGTGCAGGTAATGGTTGCGTTTGTTAAACTCCGCCGTTACCGAGTTTATTTGCAGGATAGTGCGTTTGGGGTGTGCATCCAGTATACTTGCTGAGTATAACCCGCCCTTGCCATCAATCAATTGCACCTCCTCCCCTTTCTCCAAACGCATTACACGTATGGCGTGCTTGCTCTCCTCTTCGTTCAGAAAATACTGGGGATGCGCTGGATTGATGCCGGGTGTGTAAAAAAGTTGCATATTTTAAGCAAAAAGCCGAAAGCGTGAAGCTAAAAATGAAAAAAACGAATGGACTGTCTATTAATTACCTAAACCTTTTTGCTATGGACTATGGTCTATGGACTTCCCCCTAATGCAAATCTACCGTATCTTCCTCATTTATCAGCAGCTCAAGCTTAACTGATTCAATGTTTTGGTCTGATTTTTTGAGCACGGTGATATTATAACCGTTCGACTCCTTTTGTTCGCCTACATCAGGTATTTTGCCGAATATATCGCCCAACCAGCCGGATACCGTGTCAAAGTCGCCATCTTCGGGCAGGTCGTGCGGCAGGTGGCTGTTTACATCGTAAATGGGTGCAAGTGCATTTACAATAAACTCGCGGTCATTCACAACCTCCACTATCGGCTTTTCTTCATCATACTCGTCCTGTATCTCGCCAACCAGTTCTTCAACAATATCTTCCAGCGTAACCATGCCGGCTGTGCCGCCAAACTCGTCGGATACAATCGCTATCTGTATGCGTTTTTGCTGCAGCTCGGCCATCAGGTCGTTTATCTTTTTTGTTTCCGGAACAAAATAAGGCTTGCGAATAATGTCTTTTAAAACAATCTGCTCGCCACGGGCAAGTAAGGGTAATATATCCTTTGCGTGTACTATGCCGATAATTTTATCAATCACATCATCATAAACCGGCATCCGCGAGTATCCTTCCGAAATAATCGTCTGCACCAGCTCGTCGTGAGGCGTGTTTAAATCCACGCCTGATATTTTGGTACGGGGCACCATTATATTTTTAACTACGCGCTCGTTAAAATCAAACACGTTTTGTATCAGTTCATGTTCTGATGAGTCCAGCGCTCCGGTTTCCTTGCCCTGCTCCAACAAGTATTGAAGTTCTTCTGAACTGTGGTGCGCTTCGCCGCCTTCAACCTGTTTTATGCCCATCATCCTCAAAATGGCGGTGGCAAAATAGTTTAAAACCGTTATCAACGGCCTGAACATAATAAAAAACACCCTCAACGGCGCCGAAACTGCCAGGGCCGTTCGCATCGACCGCTGTATAGCTATGTTTTTAGGTGCAAGCTCCCCAAAAATGATACTAATAAAGGTGATAAATATGAAGGCTACTACATGGCCAATATTGATAACAAGGTGCGAAGTAATTTCGAGCCCGCACATTTGAAATAATCGGAGGGCAACATTGGTAAACACACCCTCGCCTATTACACCCAGCGCCAGCGATGCTATGGTGATGCCTAATTGCGTGGCAGCCAGGTACCCGTCAAGATTACCCATAATGTTGCGGGTAAGTTTTGCCATGCGACTGCCAGATTTAACTTTAAGCTCTATCTGCGAGCCGCGAACGCGTACCATAGCAAATTCAGCAGCTACAAAAAAGCCGTTGAGCAACACCAGGAAAAAGGTAAGAAGAATATATAAACCGTTTATTTCATGTTCAGGGTCCATACATTATTTATTGGTAAACCGGAAAAGTAGACTTATACAATTCCAAACTCTCGTTTATTACTTTATGCGCATAACGTACGCCCAACAAGTGTTCAATGGTTACGTTTTTGCCCTCCAGCTTTTTGTAGTCTTTAAAAAAACGTACAATTTCTGTCATGGCGTGGGGTGGCAACTCGACAAGGTCGTTTATATAGTTAACCGACATATCGTTTTTCGCTACCGCGATAATTTTATCGTCCTGCTCGCCATTGTCAACCATGTGCATCACGCCTACCACCTTAGCTTCGATAATCGACATCGGGAAAACGTCGATAGAGCAAAGCACCAGGATGTCCAGCGGGTCATGGTCGTCGCAATAAGTTTGTGGTATAAAGCCATAATTTGCCGGGTACATTACCGACGAAAACAAAACGCGGTCTAACTTTAAAAGGCCCGATTCTTTATCAATTTCATACTTAGCTTTTGAGCCTTTGGGTATTTCAATTATGGCGTTAACAATTTCAGGAACATTATCACCAGGCGAAACCTGGTGCCAGGGATGTTGTGTACTCATTTAATTTTCATTTAACTCTTTAACATTTCGTTTGGTTACCATTTGCTTTATAAAAGCTATAACCAACGGAATTGTTGTAATTATTATCAACCCGACAACGATATACTGCATATAATCTTTTAACTGGGGGTATCTTCTGCCAAGGAAATAGCCACTTAAAGTAAATGTGCAAACCCAGGCAAAACAGCCGATAAAGTTATAAATTGTAAATTTTCGCAGGTCGACTTTTACAACACCTGCAAAGATAGGTGCAAAAGTTCTAATTATCGGGAAAAATCTGCCTAAAACCAGCGCCATGCCGCCATATTTGGTATAAAAGCCTTCAGCAAGCGTTACATAGCGCTGTTTAAAAAACAATGAGTTATTTTTCTTGAACAATTTGGGCCCCGTTCGGTAGCCAAACCAATAGCCGGCATAATTACCCAAAACACCTGCGGCAATAAGCGATAGTATCAATGTATATATCGATACATCGAGCTTGCCGCTCGAGCATAAAAGGCCGGAGAGAAACAACAGGTAGTCGCCCGGTAAAAAAAAACCAAAAAACAGGCCGGTCTCGGCAAATACAACAATCAGCAAGAAGTAAAACCCCAGGCCGATGATGGATTTAGCGTCCGTTAAATTTTGAAGGTGGTGCCAAAGACTATCCATGCGCTATCTGTAAAACTACAAATATTATGTGAATTTGTAATACCTGTGTTACATAATTAAAGATGAGATAGGTGTTTGGTGGAATATGTTACAGGGGGATGAAAATTCTCGTATCTTTAAATTACAGGTCGGCTGGGCACAATTGCAATTAGCCTGTATCTTCCTTAACCTTAATAATCTTGGTATGTTAAAAAATATACTAAAAATCGGCTTCTTAATATGTTTGATCGGCCTGCTCAATCTGTCGCTGTATGGCCAGGCAGATAAGGGCGATTTAAACTTTGTTATTGGCAGATTTCAAAAATACTCCGACAATAAAGCTTTGGAGAAAGCCTATCTTCAATTTGACAAACCTTATTTTGCAGCAGGCGATACCATTTACTTTAAAGCCTATGTAACCATTGGTGCGCAGCACAAGCTTTCGGCTTTGAGCGGGATATTGCATGTGGATTTGATAGCTCCGGATGATAAAATAAACACGTCGATACAATTACATGTAATAGCAGGCACCGCCTGGGGCGACTTTGCATTGGCCGACACGCTAAAAGGTGGTAGCTACCGGGTAAGGGCTTATACCAACTGGATGTGCAATGAAGGTGAAGATTCTTTTTTTGAGCAAAGTATTCCTATTGGGACAACAGCGGTAAAAAAGATAGCTGAAAGCGGAGGGTTCAGCAACATCAAACCGAATACAAAAACTGCAATAAATAAAACAGCCATACAGTTTATGCCGGAAGGTGGCAGCCTAATAACAGGCAATTATTCGAAAATAGCTTTTAAAGCGATAACTCCGGATGGTTTGGGAACGGACATAAAAGGAACGGTTATTGATGAGGCCGGGGTACCTGTTTGCACATTTGCTACCGCACATTTGGGTATGGGTGCTTTCAATTTTGTACCCGAAGAAAGTAAAATCTATAAAACCCAAATAACTTATGCTGATGGCACAACAAATATTGTCGACCTGCCACAATCTACAAAAACCGGTTATACGATAAGCTTAAACAATACTGATCCCGATAGCATAAAATTAAGGGTAACAGCAGGTAACGGAAGCCCCATGGATAAGTTAAGCCTGGTGGCACAATCAGGGGGCATAATTTATTATGTTGCAGAGAACCAATCCGGCAATAAGCTTTTTTCAGCTGTTATTCCCAAATGTAAGTTCCCTACAGGTATTGTTCAGTTCACGCTGTTCAGCGCTGCCGGCGAGCCCTTAAACGAACGGCTGGCGTTTATTAATAATAACGACCAGCTTACACTGGCTGTGGCTGCAAAAGAATGCTATACTCCAAGGCAAAAAGTGGAGATCAGGCTTAATGTAAAAGATAAAAATAGTAAGCCTGTAACAGCGGGCAGTTTTTCGGTTTCGGTAACTGATGAAACAAAAATGCCTGTAAACGAACCCAATGAAAATACTATCCTTTCCGACCTGCTGCTCACCTCAGAACTGAAAGGAACCGTAGAGCAACCAAACTATTATTTCACCAATGTGAATGAAAAAACAAATGCCGACCTTGATCTTTTAATGCTGACGCAAGGTTACCGGCATTTTAGTTGGAAGCAGGTACTAAATGATAGCCCGATGCCAGTAGCATATCATCCCCAAAAAGCGTTGGAGATATCGGGCAGCGCTAAAACCGGGGGAGGCAAACCTATTTCCGGCGCCATGGTAACTTTGTTCACTAAGTCGGGGGGACCGTTTTTAATAGATACCCTAACGGATACAAACGGTAAATTTAGTTTCCCTAATTTAACTTTTGGCGATAGTGTAAAGTTTGTGGTACAGGCAAAGGTAGCTAAAGGGCAAAATAACGTGGTGCTTAACCTGGACAGTATAGCAGCGCCGGCCATAGCGAATATTAAAAACAGAACCAGCCATATTTTTCCGCTCGACGCTTCAGCTTACCTCGCAAACCAGCGTTTTTTTTACCTGGAACAACAGAAATACGGAATTAACAAACATGCGGTACTGTTAAAAGAAGTTACAGTAAAAGGCCGTAAAATAGAACCAGTATGGCATTCAGAAAATCTGAACGGATCGGGCAGCGCCGACCAGGTTTTGACAGTTAAAGAATTAGAGAAGATGAACTGCGAACAACTTTCAGATTGCCTCTCGGGTGTACTAACAGGCGTTACAATCAGACACCCGGGCGCTGTCGATGGTGGACTTCCTCTTAATCAGCGGGCGCACCAGGCAGTTATGGCCGTAGTGCTTGATGGTATGCTTTTAGATAACAGCCAGGCATATGAAGAACTTAATTACCACCTTCATGCAGAAGATATTGAAGGGATTGAAGTAATAACCGGTACTCATTATGGTGCTATATACGGGAGTGCAATGGCAAACGGGGGCCTGATTATAACCACTAAAAGAGGCCGAAAAACCGACAATTATGAGCGCTATGCTCCCGGTGTAATAACCTATATGCCCAAAGGTTACTATAAAGCGCGTGAGTTTTATTCACCGCAATATGATAACCCAAAAACCAATAAGCAAACGGCCGACCGAAGGAGTACCATTTTTTGGAAACCGGATATCATCACTGACAAAGATGGCGTAGCCTCATTTCAATATTTTAATGCAGATGGTAAAGGAACCTACCGGGTTGTTATTGAAGGCATTGATGCAGATGGCAATTTAGGCAGGCAGGTGTATAGATATAAGGTGGAGTAAAAAACACAGACCTCACCAACATGTTTCAAATTGTAGAGACGCAATACTTTGCGTCTCCTGCTGACAGATAACCTATCATTCAGAGACGGAAGTATTCCGTCTCTGAATCAGAATATTTTTATTCCCTTAAAAGAATCTCGAAATTACGCTTGGATAAACCCCTATAAGAATGGTAACAATCGCCGAAAACCCAAGCACCAGCTTGTAATAAACCGGCACCACCAGTTCATTACGTTCCGCATCGCGAAAATACATGGCCACTATCACCCTGAAATAATAGAATATGCTGATGATGGCATTTACAACTGCCAATATTACCAGCCATATGTGCATACTCATCAAGGCGGTCGAAAACATGTAGAACTTACCAATAAAGCCGGCTGTTAACGGGATGCCCGCTAACGACAACATGGCGATGGTCAGCACCAACGCCAGGAAAGGGTTCTTTTTAGCGAGGCCGTTGAAGCTTTCGAAGCTATCACTGCCTTGCTGTTGTTGAACCAGTATCAAAGCACCAAAAGCTATAATTGAAGCAATAGAATAAGCCGTAGCATAAGTTAATACCGCACTGCCCGAACTTGCACCTAAAGCCACTATGGCAAACAACAGGTAACCCGCGTGCGATATACTTGAGAATGCCAGCATCCGCTTAAAGCTGTGCTGGTAAAGGGCGGTGATGTTGCCTATAAACAACGTAACTATCGTAATCACCAACACCACAGGCACCCAGAAATCTGACAGCGGCGCAAAGCATGCAGAAAATAAACGCAGGAATGCAGCAAAACCGGCTGTTTTTACTACGGTCGACATGAAGGCAGTAATTAGCGTTGGCGAACCTTCGTACACGTCCGGCGTCCAGAAGTGGAAAGGTGCTGCGCCTACTTTAAAGCAAAGGCCTACTATTATTAACAGCACCCCGGTATAAAACATCGGGGTTATATCTTTTGCGTGCGGATGGTCGAGCACCCAATTGCGGATAGCCTCCAGACTGAACGAGCCTGATGCGCCATAAATTAATGCTACGCCGAATAATAAAAATCCCGTTGAGAAAGCACCCATCAGGAAGTATTTTAAAGCGGCTTCGTTTGAAGCGAAGTCGCTCTTTTTAATACCCGCCAATATGTATAAGCTTACAGACATGATTTCGATGCCGATAAACAGCATGGTAAGGTTATAAAACGATACCATAACGATAATGCCAGCCAGTGAGAATAGTATAATTGCGTAATACTCGGCAATGTGGCTGCTTATCTTTTCAAAATAGCCTCTTGATAAAAATATAATCAGGATGGTTGATATAATGGTGATAGCAGAAAAAGCGATAGAGAAATTATCGAACAACATCATGCCACTATAAATTGGCACTGCACTGCTGTTCCATTCGGCAACTGCAAAACCCAAAGCCGCAAGTAAACCAATAACTGTAACCGGCAACAAAGCTTTTTGAGCCTTGTATAAACCTAAATACAAAAGCACTAAAGGTAAAACGGATATGATGATTAAAGTATTCATTTATTTTAGTTGCGGAAATTTAGGGTACACTACATTAAACAAGTGGGTAACCGATGCTTCGGATATATGAAGTATCGGCTGCGGATAAACTCCCATTATAATTATTAAAGCGCAAATAATTGATAGCACCAGGGTTTCTGACCCGCTGATATCGGTAAAAGTAATGGTAAGGTCGTTTGTAGGGCCGTGCATCACTTTTTTATACATGCGCAGCATATAAACCGCACCAAATATCATGGTTAAACCGGCGGCGCTTACCATCCAGATGTTCCATTGAAAAACGCTGCTCAACAATAAAAACTCACCGACAAACCCATTGGTTAAAGGCAGAGCAACAGTCCCCAGCACTATAATTAAAAAGGCCGTTGCAAATTTAGGGGCGATTTTAGCGATGCCACCAAGGTCGCTTATAGAGCGCGTGCCTAATCGCCTGCTGATGATATCCCAGATAAAGAACATCCCGACCACGTTAATACCGTGACTCAGCATTTGTATCATGGCGCCCTGTAAACCTTCTATCGTCCACACAAATATACCGGCGGCAATAAGGCCAACGTGTGCAATTGACGAGTAAGCCACCAGGCGCTTGCCATCGTTTTGTTTAAAGGCGATGATAGATGCGTAACCAATGCCAATGACAGCCAGCATAATACACATGCTTTCCCAATCGAAAAAGCCAAGCGGTGCATTTGGTATCATCCAGCGGATAACGCCATAGATGCCCATCTTTAGCATAATACCCGATAACAGCATGGTACCGGCTGATGGCGCTTCGGTATACGTATCGGGCTGCCAGGTGTGCAGCGGAAACAACGGCATCTTGATAGCAAAAGCCAAAAAGAAGGCCCAGAAAACAAATGCCTGGTGATGTGCATCAAGCCCTAATTTGTAAAACTCGAAAATATCAAACGTTTTGGACGGTGTTTGCAGGTACAGGTAAATGATACCCAGCAACATAAACAACGAGCCCGAGAACGTGTAAATGAAAAACTTAAGCGTAACCTTAATCCGGTTTTCGCCGCCCCATAACGAGCAGATGAAATAAATCGGTATCAGTGCAGCTTCCCATCCCACATAAAATAAAAATCCGTCGAGTGCCGTAAACACCAGCAACAAGCCGGCCTGCATAAACAGCACCAGGGCGTAAAAGGCCCCGGCATTTTTATACTGGTGCTTGTAAGTAGTTAAAATAATAAGCGGAACGAGAATAGTGGTAAGCAATACCATCATCATACTTATGCCATCAATACCCGCACTAAAGTAAATACCGAATTTAGGTATCCAGGCCGCATCAACACCAAATTGAACGCTGGCGTTGGGCACAAATTTCGATAGGAAAAACAAGGCTATTGCCAGCTCGGCGGCCGAAAAAGTTAACGCCGCATGCTTAGCCGCATCGTTTTTAAACAATAAAACAGCAAGGGCTGCAATTACGGGCAAAAAAATTAAAATACTAACCGTCATTTTATGTTGTAAACGCTAATCGTTCGTTATGCTTTAATTAAAATGTACATCAATATCGAGATGATGCCAACCACCATCATAAATATATAAAACCCTACGTTACCTGTTTGCAGCAGGCGCAGGCCTTTGCTTGTTTCAATAGTTCCCCTGCCAAGTCCGTTCACCAGGCCATCAATACCCAGGCGTTCCACCACTTTGTAAAAGAAAACCGATAATGCATCCAGCGGCTTGCGCACAATGGCATCATACAATTCGTCAATATAAAACTTATGGTATGATATATCTACCAGAGCAGGGCGTTCTTCGCCATCCTTAACAGGTACATGGGCATTTTTGATATATTTGATATAGGCATATAGTATGGCCAGCAATGCAGCTCCAACTGATATGCACATCAGTGTAATTTCTGTACTGTTAGATAATTCAGATACTTCAAGTGACTTATTAGAATTGGCAAACACGGGCGCAAGGAAATGCTCCAATTCATGATGCCCCCCTAATGCTGCCGGGATGCCAATCCAACCACCAACTATGGATAAAATTGCCAACACTACTAATGGAATAGTCATTGATGGCGGCGATTCATGTAAATGATGTTCTTGTTCATGGGTTCCGCGAAACTTGCCGAAAAACGTTAAGTACAACATCCGGAACATATAAAACGCCGTAAACATGGCTGTAACTACACCAATAATATACATTGGCGTACTGTGCATAAATACGTGCGCCAAAATCTCATCTTTTGAAAAGAAACCCGCAAACGGCGGTATACCCGAAATAGCTAGCGTGCCGATGAGCATAGTGACGAAAGTTATTTTAAGCTTGCCTTTCAACCCGCCCATGTTACGCATATCCTGCTCACCGCTTACCGCATGGATAACCGACCCTGCACCCAGGAATAATAATGCTTTGAAGAATGCATGTGTTAATACGTGAAAGAAAGCACCGGTATAAGCACCAACACCAAGACCTAAAAACATATAACCCAGTTGCGATACAGTTGAATAAGCCAGCACCTTTTTAATATCGGTTTGTGTTAACGCTATCAGTGCAGCAATAACTGCAGTTGTTAAACCTATTACGGCAACAATATGCATTGTCATCGGCGCAAGCGTAAATAAAATGTTTGAGCGGGCTATCATATAAACACCGGCAGTAACCATGGTAGCAGCGTGTATTAATGCCGATACAGGCGTCGGACCGGCCATTGCATCGGGCAGCCAGGTAAATAAAGGCAACTGAGCCGATTTACCTACCGCACCTACAAACAGCAGGATAGTGATTAACGTAAACGGAGACGAAGCATAATCTTTAGTGGAAGCCAGGCTAAAAACTGTTTTATAATCAGCGCTGCCAAAAATCACCATGACGATGAATATGGCGATAATAAAGCCTAAATCACCTATACGGTTCATGATAAATGCTTTCTTGGCGGCATCGGCGTAATCCGGATTGGTATACCAAAAACCGATAAGCAGGTAGGAGCAAAGCCCTACCCCTTCCCAGCCGATGAACATGATAAGGTAGTTAGAACCCATCACCAGCAAAAGCATAAAGAAGATAAACAGGTTTAAATAAGCGAAAAACTTAGCGAAACCCGCATCGTCTTTCATATAACCTACAGAGTATAAATGAATTAAAAAGCCCACGCCGGTTATAATCAGCAGCATGATTGCACTAAGCTGGTCGACTAAAAAGGAGAACGAGATATGAACATTTCCCGCAGCAAACCAGTCAAACAATTTAACGTCAAACCCATGGCCTGCGGCTTTTACCTGGAAGAAAACGCCAACACTTATACCAAACGAAATTAATACCACCAGGCTGCCGATAAAACCGACAACAGCCTTTGATAAAGTATTACGACCGATACCGTTAATTAAAAAACCGGCTAACGGTAAAATAGGAATAAGCCAGATATATTTGTCCATATAGTATAACTCTTAACTTCTTATCTCTATAAAGAAGAATTGAAGTTCTTAATTTTTATTTTTTTCATTCCGCAATCGGCATTCCGACTTCCGCATTCATTTACCACTTCAGCCTGTTCAGCACATTAATATCTACCGAGTTTGTATTGCGGTAAATCATCACAATTATGGCCAGCCCCACAGCTACTTCGGCAGCCGCCAGCGCCATAACGAAGAACACGAAGACCTGCCCGGTTGCATCGCCCCTGTAAACAGAAAAAGCAGTCAGCAACAGGTTTACCGAATTAAGCATCAGCTCAACCGACATAAATATTACGATGGCATTACGGCGTATCAACACCCCTATAACCCCTATCGAAAAAATGATAGCGCACAGCAGTATGTAATGGTTAAGGGGCACGCCCTGCATAGTTTTGGTTAATGTATCCATCAAGCTGTTTTGGGGTCTTTAGTCGCCAGTAATACCGCGCCCACCATTGCCGATAACAGCAATACGGACGATATCTCGAACGGCAGTAAAAATTCGTTAAACAATATTTTTCCAAGGTTTTTCACCAACCCAAGGCTAGGGTTGCTTAATATTACCGGTTGCGAAACTGTAAATGCTTTTAACGCCGCAACAATAGTTATTAAAAAACACGCGCCGCCTACAAAACCGGCTATTTTAACCAGGTTTGATTTGCGGGGCTCCGACTCCTTATTCAGGTTAATGAGCATCAGCGTGTATAAAAACAACACCAGGATGGCGCCCATATAAACTATAAAATTAACAACGGCCAAAAACTGGGCATTCATTAAAATATAGTGGATGGTGAAAGTAAAAAATGTGAGTATCAGGTACAAGATACTGTGTACAGGATTTTTTGCAGTAATAACCAGTATTGAAAAAAATATGGACAGAAATGCGATGAAGTAAAATGTACTCATGGTTTATATTTCAAAATACCTTTACCCCTATAAAAGAGCAGGGCAAAGGTATAAAACTTCTTTATTGATTTAAGGGAGCTTCTACTAATTTGTCTTTACCGTAAATAAAATCTTTCCTCAAATAGTCCGACTCAACATGCGGGCCGTCCAGGTAAATGGCCTCCTTAGGGCATGCTTCTTCACACAGTCCGCAAAAAATACACCGCAGCATATTTATCTCGTAAACGGCGGCATATTTTTCTTCGCGGTACAAATGCTCCTCGCCCTTCTGGCGCTCGGCGGCTATCATGGTAATTGCTTCCGCAGGGCATGACAGTGCGCAAAGACCGCAGGCGGTGCAGCGTTCCTTGCCATTTTCGTCACGCTTAAGCGAATGCAAACCGCGGAAGTTTTCAGAATATTCGCGTTTTTCTTCCGGGTAGCTAATGGTTACCGGCTTTCTAAAAAAGTGCTTCATGGTTATTGACAGGCCTTGCGCAATTGCAGGCAGGTAAGCACGCTCTAAAAAATTGAGCGGCTTAAATTCAAGCACCTTTTTTTTATTACTTAATGACTCCATTCTCTCAATCCTTATTTAATAAATTGCATCACTATACCCGTAACAATAATATTGGCAATAGCCAGCGGTATTAAAACCTTCCAGCCCAAATCCATCAACTGGTCATAGCGGAAGCGCGGGATTGTCCAGCGCACCCACATAAAGAAGAAGATGAACAAAAATATCTTGATAAAGAACACCGCTGTACCAAATAGTGGCCCCCATGTAGGGCCGAGCAAGCTATTCATCCAATCCATCCCGGGGTAATTGTAACCGCCCCAATACAGGGTAGCCATTACCGCCGACGAAATAAACATGTTGATGTACTCGGCAAACAGGTAAAAACCAAGCTTCATTGATGAGTATTCGGTATGGTAGCCACCCACCAGCTCGGTTTCGCACTCCGGTAAATCAAAGGGCGTACGGTTAGTTTCGGCAAAAGCGCATATTATAAACAGGATAAAACCAACAGGCTGATAAAGCACGTTCCAGTGCCAGCCATGCTGCTGTTCAGCAATCTCTTTCAAGCTCAATGTACCCGTTATCATCAGCAAGGCGATGATGGATAAGCCCATCGAAATTTCGTAGCTGATATTTTGTGATGCTGCGCGGATAGCGCCTAATAACGAGTACTTGTTATTTGACGCCCAGCCGCCTATCATTACGCCATATACACCCAATGATACCACACCGAATATATACAGAATGCCTACGTTAATATCAGTTACCTGCAATGGAACAACATGGCCGCCAATGTTTATTGTCTGCCCCCACGGGATTACGGCAGAACCAATACAAGCAGTTAATATTGCCAGCGAAGGCCCTGCTATAAACAGGAACGGACTGGCATTTGTAGGGATAATTTCTTCTTTTAAAAACATTTTGCCGCCATCGGCCAGTGGCTGTAAAATACCCCACGGGCCTGCACGGTTAGGGCCAATCCTATCCTGGAAAAACGCAGCTATTTTGCGCTCGGCATAGGTAGAATACATGGCGATAACAAGGCTGATTAAGAAAATAACTACTATCAGCCCGAACTTAATTAATATGTCTGCTAATCCCATTATAAGCGTATGTCTCGTTCAAATTGTTCTTTATTAGCCTCAATCAGCACCGGGTTAGTTTTCACTACCGGCAGCGGCACAAAATCGTAATGATTGGCACTGATAACCGACTTGTTCGATATGTTCCGCGGGCCATCAATTACCCAGTCCGAAGTTTTCTTTTTATCAAAGCGGCAGGTATTGCAAATAAATTCCTCCACCTCGCCATACTGATCCTTACGGGCAGTTACGCGCAAAACCTCTTCGCCCTTGTACCAAAGCGTAACCTTGCCATTACAGCCCGGGTGGTCGCAATCGCGGTGGGCATCAACAGGTTTGGTAAACCACACGCGGTTTTTAAAGCGGAAAGTTTTATCAGTAAGCGCACCTACAGGACAAACGTCAATTACGTTACCCGAAAAATCATTGTCAACAGCAGCAGTAATGTAGGTAGATATTTCCGAATGGTCGCCACGGTTTAATATTCCGTGTATGCGGTGGTCGGTGATCTGGTCAGCTGTAAACACGCAGCGGTAGCACAATATGCAACGCGTCATGTGCAGCTGTATTTTGTCGCCAATGTCAATTTTTTCGAATGTGCGGCGGTCAAACTCGTAGCGGGTTTTTGCAGCACCGTGCTCAAAGCCAAGGTTTTGCAGGTCGCATTCGCCGGCCTGGTCGCAGATAGGGCAATCGAGCGGGTGGTTAAGTAATAAAATCTCCACTATTCCTTTGCGCGCTTCAATAACTTCCGGCGAGGTAATGTTTTGCACTTCCATACCATCCATCACCGTGGTGCGGCATGATGCTACCAGCTTTGGCATAGGACGAGGGTCTTTTTCAGAGCCCTTGCTTACCTTCACCAAACAGGTACGGCACTTGCCGCCGCTATCCTTCAGTTTTGAATAATAGCACATAGCAGGCGGAACAATGTCGCCACCTATCAGCCTTGCGGCATTAAGTATGGTTGTTCCCGGTTCTACGTCAATGGCAATGCCATCTATTGTTACTTTCATTGACATTTATATACTTGTCAAAATTATGTTTAATTCTTATTCAGTCGAACTTAAAAACATATTACGAAAAACGTCATCCATTGCAAGTTCAAAACCTGGTAATATCGGCGTAACGATTTTATCGCCAGATGTCAAAGCCCCGCCCTCGTTCACAAATCTGCCTTCTTTGTTTAGGACGTATCTCATCATTATCTGCTCACTGGGATAAACTACCCAATACTCTTTAACCCCAAACTCTTCGTATAAATCGTATTTTGTTTTAACTTCTTTTTTGTTGTTTCCCGGCGATAAAATTTCTACTATAATATCTGGAGCGCCTAAACAACTCCTTGGGTCTGCCATTTTTGTCAAATCACAAATCACGCACACATCCGGCTGAACAACATTCTTGACCTTTTTGTCGCTGGTCGCCTCTCTTACAAGCCTAACATCAAAAGGAGCAGCAAAAGCTTTACAAGATTTATCTTTCAAAAAGTTATAAAGCTCGCCTGATATATTAAACGATATAATTTGATGATTCCCCGTCGGCGCAGGACTCATTCTAAAAATCTTACCCTTTATTAATTCCAGGCGTTCTTCAAAACGCCACGAATAATAATCTGCGTAGGTGTAAGTTTTCGAGAAATCTAAATCATCAATGCTGTTCATATACACTAATATATCCTCAATTTAAATTTAAACTGAAGCAAACTTCTTTAACCCCTTGTTCCGCTGGCCCCATTCTCAAAACAACCTGAGCGCCGGTCATAAAAGGTGTTTTCTCTATCGTTTCTTTTACCAGTTTAAATAACTTTTTGGCATCGGGCCCATACATGTAAAGCGAGCCGTCACTGTTATCCATTGCCATTTCGTCGCCGTCATACTCTCCTAATCCGCTTTCATCTACCAATTCTCTAAGCCTGGCAGATAACTCGTAAAATGGTTCATCTTCCTCAAGTCCGTAGTTAAAGTATATTATAACCGCTTGCCGATTTGCCATTTACTTTATTTATCAGTTCTTCCAACCTTTAAAACCAGTTAACCTTGGGCGTTCCCGCTGATAGAAGCGGGCCGTGCTATCCGTTCATACGCCTGCAGGCCTTACACACACAGGCCGGTATCCACTGCTATCACTAACGCAATTTCTTTCAAACCCGGGCTTTTACGCCACCGTTTCTTCCTTCTTCGGCAATGCATCAGCGTAATGTGCCAAACCAAAATTACGTGTTACAGCTTCTGCGCCATTGGTTACGTGCCACTCAAATTCGTCCCTAAAATGGCGTATGGCACTGGCCACCGGCCATGCTGCTGCATCGCCCAGCGGACAAATGGTATTACCTTCAATCTTTTTCGATACATCAACCAAAAGGTCCATATCGCTCAATTTGCCATGCCCGTGCTCCAAACGGTGCAGCACCTTCTCCATCCAGCCTGTACCTTCGCGGCAAGGCGAGCATTGTCCGCAGCTTTCGTGGTGGTAAAAACGGGTAAAGTTCCAGGTGTTGCGCACAATACACTGGTCCTCATCGTAAGCTATAAAGCCACCGGAGCCAAGCATTGTGCCGCTTACAAAACCACCATCGGCCAATGATTCATAGCTCATCAGGCGGGGCTCATTATTTACCGTCTTTAAAAATAAGTTTGCCGGTAAAATCGGTACTGATGAACCACCGGCTACAACCGCTTTTAAGCGTTTGCCATTGGCAATCCCGCCGCAAAACTCGTCGCTGTATAAAAACTCTTCAACCGGCAGGCCGAGGTCGATTTCGTAAACACCGGGGTTCTTTACATTGCCACCAGCCGATATCAGCTTAGTGCCTGTGCTACGGCCTATGCCTATTTTGGCATATTCTTCACCGCCTTCGTTTATGATAGGTACAACCGCTGCTATCGACTCCACGTTGTTTACCACTGTAGGGCAGCCATATAACCCTGCAATAGCCGGAAATGGCGGCTTTATGCGCGGGTTACCGCGTTTACCTTCCAACGACTCAAGCAATGCGGTTTCTTCGCCGCAGATGTAAGCGCCGCCACCGGGTTGTACGTAAAGCTCCAGGTCGTAACCTGTTCCTAGTATATTCTTTCCTAAAAATCCTTTTGCTTTTGCTTCCGCAATTGCTTTTTCCAGTATCCGTATCTGCGGCATCATTTCACCGCGAACGTATATGTATGATGTTTTTGCACCCAGCGCAAAGCTGGCAACTATCATCCCCTCAATTAATAAGTGGGGAATGTAAGTCATCAGGTAACGGTCCTTAAATGTTCCGGGTTCCGACTCATCAGCGTTGCAAACCAGGTAACGGGCAACACCTTCCGGCTTGGCCAAAAAGCTCCACTTCATCCCGGTAGGGAAACCTGCACCGCCACGACCGCGCAAGCCCGATTTCTTTACTTCTTCAACAATCTCTTCGGGCGACATTGTTTTCAAAGCCTTTTCAACCGAAGCATAGCCGCCGTTTGCACGGTAAACATCAAAAGTGTTGATGCCCGGTACGTTTATATTCGCTAAAAGTAATTTGCGTGCCATCTACTGCTTAATATATCCTTTTGGTATGCCTGTAAAAATTTATATGCCTGATAATGCAGCTTGCAAAGGCCGCTCCCACCAGGATTTTTAATAATACCGGAGTTTTGTCGAATCCATCATTGTTATAGCCTATAACAGTTACGGTTGCAACAAAAAGTAAATCCGTTATTAGTAAAACTTTGTTCATTTTAATTACGTGCCTTTACTTTCAAATCAGCAATTAACGTATCAACCGATTGGTTCGTTAAATTCTCATAAAAAGTATATTCAGGACCAATCTGTAAAACGGGTGCATAACCGCATGCGGCAAGGCATTCCACACCGCGCCAGCTAAACAAGCCGTCGGGGGTAACTTCGCCTTCTTTTACGCCAAGTGCCTGCTCAATATGGTCCATAATTTTGCCGGCGCCTACAATTTCACATGGGCCGGTGCGGCAAACTTCTAATACATACTTGCCTTGTGGCCTTAAAAAATACATACTGTAAAACGACGCCACTTCGTAAACTTCTATATCCTGTATCTTCAGGTATTCGGCAACCTTGTCCATTGCGGCGGCGCTTAGCCACCCATATTCGGCCTGTACTAAATGCAGTATAGGCAACAATGCCGATTTTTGCTTCCCATCCGGGTAACGGCTTACTACGTCATCAAACTTAGCAACCAGTTCCGGCGAAAATGTTACCGGCGTTTGTGTTTCTTCAACTCTAAGCATCTAACTCTCCGGCTATAACGTTTAAACTACTCATGTTAATAATTGCATCGCTCAATAACATCCCCTGGCTCATTGGCGCATACATCTGGTAATTGATGAAGCTTGGTCTGCGGAAATGCAGCCTGTAAGGCGATCTTCCGCCATCGTTCACCAAATAAAAACCCAGTTCGCCATTTGCACCCTCAACCGAATGATAAACTTCGGTTGTCGGAGTAGGCACCTCGCCCATCACAATTTTAAAATGATAGATAAGGGCTTCCATATTATTATAAACTTCCTCTTTTGGCGGAAGGTAAAAATCAGGTACATCGGCGTGGAAAATATCTGCCGGCTCTTTTTCGAGCTTAACCAAAGCCTGCTCAATTATGCGTAAGCTCTGCCACATTTCTTCGTTGCGCACCAAAAAGCGGTCATATACATCACCGGTGGTGCCAACAGGTACTTCAAAATCAAAATCTTCGTATGACGAATAAGGGTTCATCGCCCTAACATCGTAGTCAATGCCGGCAGCGCGTAATATCGGCCCGCTCCAGCTATAGCTTAAAGCATCTTCAGCCGTAACGGCGGCAACGCCTTTCGTGCGGTCGATAAATATGCGGTTACGGTTAAACAGCGATTCAAACTCTCTTAAAACTTTAGGATAGTCAGCTATAAATTTCCGCAGCTTAGCAAATGCTATGGTGTTAAAATTACGTTCAAAACCACCTATGCGGCCAATATTTGTTGTTAAACGCGAGCCGCAAACTTCTTCGTAAATTTCGTAAATATGTTCGCGCCATTGCATCATGTAGGTAAAGCCAGTTAAGGCTCCTGTATCCACACCTAAAATGGAGTTGCAAACTATATGGTCGCTTATGCGGGCCAGTTCCATTACAATAACGCGCAGGTAATCCACACGCTTTGGCATCTCGATGCCGAGCATCTTTTCAACCGTCATGTGCCAGCCCATGTTGTTGATGGGCGACGAGCAGTAGTTCAGCCTGTCGGTTAGCGGGGTTATCTGGTAAAATGGCCGGTGTTCGGCAATTTTTTCGAAGGCGCGGTGTATGTAGCCTATGGTTGATACGCCGCTAACAATGCGCTCGCCATCCATCTGCAGCACATTTTGGAAAACACCATGTGTTGCCGGGTGCGTTGGCCCCAAATTCAGGGTCGACAGCTCATTTTGCGGGTCGTTATCTGTATATACCGGATGGTTTTGCATCTCTGTTATCTTCCAAAAAAGTAATCTTTCTTATCAACACGGTTGGGGTCCTCCAGCGGGAATTCTCTCCGCATCGGGAAAGCCGTCATGTCGTCAACATTCAAAATCCTGCGTAAATCGGGATGGCCGTCAAATATCACCCCAAAAAAGTCATAAGTCTCACGTTCCATCCAGTTGGCGCCGTGCCATAAATCTGAGGCGGTAGGCAAATGCACATCGCCATCGGTCATAAAAACCTTAAGGCGGATACGCACATTATTTACCAGGCTGTGCAAATGGTATATTACGCCTATTTGTTTTTCCTGTTCAGGATAGTGGATGGCGGTTATATCAGTTAAGAATATAAACTGAAGGGCTGCGTCGTTTTTTAAAAAAGATAAAACTGCGATGATGTTTTCCCTGCCGGTTTCCAAAGTCAACAAACCAAAAGGTTCGCCAACTACGGTAAGCTGCTCCGGGAACTCCGCGTTTAATTTATTTAAAAGCTCTTCGTTTGAAATTTTGCCCATTATTGTATTCCGTATGAAGCTAATAGTTTTTGGTATTGCGGTTCGCTGCGTCGGCGCAAGGTCTCGGTTTGCACCAGTTTCTGTATTGCCATAAAGCCATCTATAATAGCTTCAGGACGAGGCGGGCAGCCGGGCACGTAAACGTCAACCGGGATAACCTCGTCAATACCCTGCAAAACCGAATAGGTATCAAATATACCACCGCTTGATGCGCAGGCACCAACAGCCATTACCCAACGCGGTTCGGCCATTTGCAGATAAACCTGGCGTAAAACCGGGCCCATTTTTTTAGATATGGTGCCCATCACCATCAACAGATCGGCCTGGCGTGGCGAAAAGCTTAAGCGCTCGGCACCAAAACGGGAAAGATCATAATGAGATGCCATGGTGGCCATAAACTCGATACCGCAGCACGAGGTAGCAAACGGCAGAGGCCATAATGAATATG
>JBDUDE010000841.1:0-6150 GCA_040003105.1 Mucilaginibacter sp.
AATTTCAGCTTTCGCCCCGAGTTTGGCTTTTTTATCAGCGATAAATGGTCGATAGGTATACAGCCTGTTTACTCGCGCAATGGTGGAACTGAAACTTCTGATTTCCACTCCTACACCAAAGCTTCCGACGATTTTGTATCAAGCGATAAATATCACACCGATGTAGTTGGCTTGGGCGTTCATGCCCGCTACTACTGTATGATAAGCGACAAATTTGGCTTTTTCCCCGAGTTTGGTGTAAGTACCGTTAACAATACAACATATTTTTCTTATGGTACCTTCAGCGTAGGCGCCACGCCAAACCTTGTATTTTTCCCGACGACCAAACTTGGCGTTAACCTTGGCTTCGGCGGCGCAGCTTATAACCTGGATTACAAGACAAAAGATGCTACCTTCCACTTTGGCTTAAACGATAATATCTCTTTTGGACTTAACTATTTTTGGGGAAGGAAATAGACGGATGTGCGGATTTTTGATGTGCGATGTGCAGATTTAATCCAAATACTTTTCGAATATATAAACCATATAGCCGGTTGAAAACAAGAATTGTTTCACTGGCTATATTAATTTTATGCCGGGCATAAAAGCAAAATCTTTGATGTTGTACGTAAAAAGCGGAAGTTGATAGATAATGGCTGTGGCACCGATAATGGCGTCAGGAATTTGCAGGTTGTGGCTTAGCTTGAAATTCTCAATTAGTTTGGTAGCTAATTTCGACGCATCGTCATTTATTTCAATTACATCAAAATATTTGATTTTTCTTTTCATTTGGGCCAATTCAACCTTATTGCCCATTCCCTGGTAAAGTTCCATAACACTTATTGACGAGAGTACAATGTTCTGAAAACCTATCTCGGTAAGCTTATCAATAGTATCTTGTCTGCCGTTAAAGGCGTAAATAAATACGTTGGTGTCGCACAAGGTCATCAGAGAATAATTTCTACTTTGACCACGCTTCTTTACGAATGGCTTCTAACGTACGCGGCTTTTTGGACCAAATGCCGAACAGTGCCGTTGGGTCGATTTTTTTATCGCCTTTTGTTAATGGTATCGTTTTGTTTTCAGTTGGGATAACATTTATCTTACGAATATCAAAGGCTTTAAATAGAGCCGACAATTTCTCCATTTCGCTTTTACTATCTATTTCGATGGTTACCTTCATAGTGGCTTCATAAAACACCTGTAGTGCTTAACAAAGTTACTAATTTACGTTAAACTTATCAAAGTCAATTAGCATTGAAGAATTGATTTTAAATTCGTCTTTTGGACTTTCCGACTTCCGGACTTTCGGACTCCCTTCTAAACACCTATCTTTGCCCTATGAGCTCAATCCTTATAAAATCGGCAACTATAGTAAATGAAAATCAGCAATTTGTAGCTGACATTTTGATAAAAGATGGTTTTATTGACCGGATTGACAAGCAGATTGATGCCATTGCGGATAAAGAAATAAACGCCGAAGGCCTCCACCTTTTCCCCGGCTGCATTGACGACCAGGTGCATTTCCGCGAGCCTGGCTTAACACATAAAGCAAAGATTTACACAGAATCGCGCGCCGCGGTTGCGGGCGGCATTACCTCGTTTATGGAAATGCCAAACACCGTCCCCAATACGCTTACGCAGGAGCTGCTGCAGGATAAATATGATATTGCTGCCCGTACCTCGCTGGCCAATTATTCTTTTTTTATGGGTGCCTCGAACGATAATATCGACGAGGTACTGCGTACCGACACGGCCAATGTTTGCGGTGTAAAGGTCTTTATGGGTTCCTCAACAGGCAATATGCTAGTTGATAACCCCGCAACGCTAGAAAGGATATTTTCACAGTCTCCTATGCTCGTTGCCACGCATTGTGAGGATGAGGCCACCATCAAAGGCAACCTGGAGCATTATAAGCAATTACTTGGCGAAAATATCCCGGTTAGGCTGCACCCAAAAATCCGCAGCGCAGAGGCTTGTTATATTTCATCATCAATGGCGGTCGACCTTGCCAAAAAGCACAACACCAGGCTACATATCCTGCACATATCTACCGAAAAAGAAACTTATCTTTTTGATAATTCCATCCCCCTTAAAGATAAAAGGATTACGGCTGAGGCCTGTATCCACCATCTTTGGTTTAGCGATAAGGATTACGAAACCAAGGGCAACCTGATAAAATGGAACCCCGCAGTAAAAACAGAACACGACCGCGCCGGTATTTTAAAAGCCGTTTTGAATGGCCGTATAGACGTTATTGCTACCGACCATGCCCCGCACACGATCGAAGAAAAATCATTATCTTACCTGCAGGCGCCATCCGGCGGGCCTTTGGTGCAACATGCCCTGCCAGCCATGCTGGAACTTTATCACCAGGGAAAAATAACCCTTGAACAAATAGTCGAAAAAATGGCCCACAATGTTGCCATTTGCTTCCAGGTTGAAAAACGCGGTTTCATTCGCGAGGGCTACTATGCCGACCTTGTACTGGCCGATTTAAATAGCCCGTGGAAGGTAAACAAAGACAACCTGTTATACCAATGCAAATGGAGCCCGTTTGAAGGCACAACCTTTAAATCGAAAATCGCCTATACCATTGTGTCGGGCAATGTTGCCTGGGCCAACGGAAGCCTGGTTGAAGGTGAAGCCGGTAAAAGGCTGAGTTTTATACGATAATTCGTTTAAGTTAAATTGGGGTTTAATAATTCAGGTCTCTGTTCCGCTATAAAAAAAATAAATGAAGAAGGTTAAATTGTTTCAACTGATGGATTTGGTTGAGGAGATAAAGAAGGTTGAAGATTTAATTACCACCAGCCGCAAAACGCGCACATCTGCGCTGCTGATAAAACAATACGAAACTAAGAAGAACCAGGTGATGGGATCGCTGATAAACGAGCTTACATCACCCGAACTGCAATCAACACAAAGCTATTTGCTGATAAAAATGTTGCTGGAAAAATATTATCCGGCAACAGACGGTCCTGATGAGATTAATGATGTGGATATTGCTAAATTGGCGAAGGCGATATAGGCTTAATTTATTAAACCATTTTTGTCATTCTGAACGTCGTGAAGAATCTTATACAATGGATAGGTTAGCGATTGATAGGTACTTTATGCATGTCGCCTTTATACCTGTCTGGCGTAAATATCGCGCGTATAAGATTCTTCGCTATCGCTCAGAATGACAAAAATAAAGAATGAAAATTCTTTATTTCACCCCCAAATAAATCCTCGCCTCCGTCTCCTCAAAACTCTTCGCACCGGCCTTATAAAAATCATAGTCAGCCGTATATTTCCTGTCAATATCGCTTGCCCAAATCTGCTGCCATGCCGCGCCTATATTGGCCGGAAATTGCCCTTCCAAATAGTGCATCAGGTATTCCCCGGCCGGTACAGTTATGCCGGTAAAGCCAGCGGTTATCCCGTCCAGCGAGCTAACCTTGCAGCCCAGTACTGCAGTGTAGGGTCCGGTGTAGTCGCTTTCATAATCAGTGTAAACGCAATACATATCATCCGAAATCCTATCCGGAATCTGGTCAATTAAGTTTTCGGTGGTGAACCGTGTCCACAGCCCGCCAATGTCATTGGCAGATTGCCCGTCTTTGTTAGTCGTCCTTACAGAAATACCGTTAAGGAAGAACTCGTTTTCACTTGATTTTTCAGTTTTAGCAATCATTACTTTTTGTTATATCAACTTATAAAAAACTTTTAATGAATTATTTAACAAGGTTAACTAAATATTTACATTAACATCTATTTTTCAATAATTTTCTTCAACCCGTCAAAAATAGCCGTCCACATTTGTTCCGAATGATAGGCCGCTTCCTCGCTTTTTACGCCGTCCTGGGCAATAACTAATGTTGTTTCGCCGCACATTTCGCTCAACTCATAGGTAATATTGTTGTAGTTTTCCGGCTTATCTTCGGTGCCGCTCATGCTGCTCCAGTAGGTGTATTTTAAAAATTTCGGTGCGTAAATGTCGAGGATAACCCCGCCGTCCCGGTAGGTCCTCCCCTCCCACTCGCCGGTGAAAATTATAGGGCTTCCAACCTTCCAATCCGATTTTAAATTGGTACCGAAAAAATATTCTTTTACTATCGCCGGGTCGGTAAGGCCTTTCCAAACTTCGGCGATGGGCGCCTTAAATGTTACCGTTGTTTCTGATGTTAGTGTGCTCATGTTTTCAGATGTTAAGTTGTAAATGTTGTAGTGGTTGTAAATGTTGAAAGGTTGGAAAGTTGAAAGGTTAAATACCGGACTTTCGGACTACCTTCCTATTCAACCATTGCCGAGCGTATTAGCTTATGATCCCCCTCCGGTATCTCAAAAAAGCCGAAGCGAAATTTGTAGCCCCACGATGTTTTGTTTTCAATAAATTTGAGTTGATTTATCAGGGGTGCAATGGGTGTTTCCTGGCATTTAAAATAATTGATATTGCGGCGATATGGGATAAAGTCATCAGCCATTTTGTGCTGGTAAATTTTATCATCCGCCACCACACCTATTGCGGTAAACGCCTGCAGCGGTGCATTGCCACCATATGATTTTTTGGGCGAATAAAATATAACACCATCGCCAACCGACATTCTTTTCAGCGGTCCTTCTTTGCCGTGATTGGCCTGCATAAAGCCGCCTTCAACGCCGCGGGCAATATGGTCTTTTGAAACTACAACTATCCAATATTTCATACGCTTTATACCTGAAAGGTTAAGAAAAAAATAACCGCCAAAAGCGCGCCGACAAACACCGGCTTCATCACGTCTTTTTTGGAGTCTTTATATTTTACGTGGGTGTAAAATGCGCCGATAACCAGTATGCCGAATATGGCTATGGCGTATACGCGGGTTGCGCTAATCACTATCAATATACTGCATGCAATTTCCGTAAAGCCAAGTACGTGCATAAACCACAATGGGTAACCCCATCGTTTAAAATATGCTTCCGAATCAGGGTGGCCGCTTAGTTTTTTAAAGCCAAAAATAACGCCGGGTATTATACAAGCCGCTATCAATAGCCAAAAAATGATTGTTTTGATTTCCATGTCGTTAATTGTTTAATCAAATTAACAACAGGCGAATGACAGCCCTATGTCAGTAGGAATTGGCTAATTGAAGATTTTTTTGAGCAATTGCCGCAGCAATATTCCCAACGCGTTCTTTCAAGCTATCCGGGCTAATAATTTCGGCGAGATCGCCATACATCATAAACCAGCGGGCAAAGCCTTCCATCGAGGCAGTTAGAAAAGTCATCTCAACCTGGCTGCCAATCGTTTTTTCCGATACAAAGCCACTGTAATATTTTTGATATTCCAGGTGTCCATAAATTGATTTATCAACCCGGATTACCACCATATCCAACTCCTGCTCCTTAGCGGTTTGGGCGATATAGGCTTTTAAAGTGGGGTGCTTGCTGTTGAAAGTTTTGCCGGTAGCCTCGATGGCAATAATCCTGTCGAGCCTGAAATCACGATAATCTTTCCGCAGCAAACAATAGGCAATCAAATGCCAGTAGCCGCTTTTATAAAAAATGCCCACCCCTTCAATCTCACGTTTGGTGCGTTCCTGGCTGTGGTTGGCAAAATAATCGATACAAAGCACTGTTTTTTGCGCGATGCTGTTTAGCAGGGTTTGAATATGGTCTTTATTATCAACCTGCAGCTGGCAGTGACTGCGCAAAACCTCAATTTTACTATCGATGTCTTCCAGCAGATTTTTCTCCGCCGTTTTTAAAATCGCCCGTATTTTATACATGGCCGATTTATGATGCTCTGCGGTTGAGGTGTCCGTCAGTTTTTCAACAAATTTTTCGGCAGTTAAAAAAGCGGTGGCTTCTTCTTTGGTAAACATCACCGGAGGCAAGCGGTAACCGTCGACAATAGAGTAACCCACTCCGGCCTCTCCTATTATCGGTATGCCGGCTTCTTCCAGCGTTTTTACGTCGCGGTAAACCGTACGCAGGCTTATATTAAAGCGCCCGGCTATATCGCTGGCTTTTACTACCCTGCGCGACTGTAATTGAATTAATATGGCCGAAACTCTGTCAATGCGGTTCATGTGCCCCAAATTAAGCAAAAACCAAGTATCTTAGCACAAATTTTATTATTTTGCATAACATGAACGAGGATAACGATAAAATAATAACATTCGAATCGTACTACGACCCTATGCT
>JBDUDE010000694.1:0-6146 GCA_040003105.1 Mucilaginibacter sp.
GCCTCGCTTACCAATAAAGCAAAGCATTTCAACTGGGTTCATGCTATCGGCCGGCCGACCCTGCTGAGCGAGCCAGGTATTTATTAACGCGTTGCCATACCGGTCGGGTAATACATCGGCCAGTAAGCCTGGCAAACCTTTAAAAGTAGTGTTACCTGCAAATTCAGGGAAAGAGAAAATTGTGCTGTCTGCCTCAACCGGCATTTTGAGTGGCGCCAATTCAAGGTTTTGACCTACGAAAGAAGGGGAGTATTCAAACGTAGCAAAGCCGGTATCCGGTTCCCAGGCAATCGCACCCGCACGTTTGCCCCATATATTTATAAATGCGCTGTTAATCATTACCAGTCAGATTTGTCTTGCGGTTTGATCTTTTTACCCTTCACCCTTGCGCGCCTGCGTTTTTTTAACTCTAATTCAGCCAAAAGCATTGGACTTACTTGCGGTTTTGTTTCAAATACTTGTAGTAACTGTAGTTTATCCAGCATTCTTAGTAATTGTATAAACGACAAAAGCGTTCCGCCTTCGCCGTTTTCCATGCGTACTAATGTTGAGCGGTGAACGCCGGCCTCTTCTGCCGCAACCTCCTGCGATTTATTTTGTTGTAACCGCGCTTCTTTCAAAAAATTTCCGATAGCTTGCAGAGTTACTGCATCGCTGCCTGAATTTAAGTTAATGTTGCTATTTTCCATCATTAAGTGGGTTTTTAGCCTTTAATGTAGCAAATATACAACATTATTGGTTATTGTTTCTTTTTTGCAACATTAAGTGCATAAATTTAGGTTAATGTATCAAAAAAGAAACAATCTAATCAATTTAGTATTTATTTGAGAGGTATCTCAAAATATTTTTCAGTGCGCATATCTTCCATTAGCTTTACAGCCGTAAGCCTCCGTTTTAAAATGAAGAGAATTTTACCTGTAATTGTACTATCGCAATTTTTT
The DNA here is from genome assembly GCA_040003105.1 of Mucilaginibacter sp. Lineage (GTDB taxonomy): Bacteria > Bacteroidota > Bacteroidia > Sphingobacteriales > Sphingobacteriaceae > Mucilaginibacter. The sequence continues at coordinate 942 of JBDUDE010000694.1, forward strand.
TGTACGTCGCTTTGGTTTGCAGGTAATGCTGTCATGGCCGATATGGCCAAACAATTACATTTGCAGGCTTCCTACCTGGCTTACTTAACAAGCGCGGTGCAATCGGGGTTTATTGCAGGTACATTAGTTTTTGCGATATTAAGCATTGCCGACAGGTTCTCGCCGGTCAGTGTGTTTTTTGTTTGTGCAATTGTTGCTGCTTTAATAAACCTGACCATTAGTTTTAGCGGGCTAACCATCCCTACATTAATACTTTTCAGATTTTTAACCGGATTTTTCCTGGCGGGGATTTACCCGGTCGGCATGAAAATAGCATCCGACCATTACCAGCAGGGGTTGGGCAAGTCATTAGGCTTTTTAGTTGGAGCTTTGGTGCTGGGGACAGCCTTTCCGCATTTGTTGAAGAGCCTTACCGCAAACCTACCCTGGCGATATGTTATTTTCGGCACGTCGACTTTGTCAGCATTAGGTGGGCTTGCTATGATAATTTTTGTGCCTGATGGCCCCCATCGCAAAGCCGGGCAAAAACTTAGCTTCGGCGGGTTTTTAAATAGTTTTCGCGTTGCAGAATTTCGTTCAGCTGCATTTGGCTATTTTGGCCATATGTGGGAGTTGTATGCCTTTTGGGTATTTGTGCCGGTAATTTTAACGGCTTATAAAAGCCATTACCCCGGGGCCTGTTTTAATATCCCATTGCTATCTTTTATGATAATTGCCTCGGGCTCATTATCCTGTGTTTTTGGCGGGTTTATATCACAGTATTTAGGGGTAAAGAAAACGGCAATGATAGCTTTATCGTTATCATGCATTTGTTGTTTCCTATCGCCATTGCTGCTATTTAATGGTTCAACTGCCGCGTTTATCGCTTTTATGTTTATTTGGGGGATGGCCGTAATTGCTGATTCCCCATTGTTTTCGACACTGGTAGCGCAAAATGCACAACCAGCGTCAAAAGGTACATCGCTCACAATAGTTAATTGCATTGGGTTTTCCATAACCATCATTAGCATACAATTGATTAATGCGTTGCGAAATGCCGAAAACGCCGGATATATTTATACACTCCTTGCCATCGGGCCCGTCCTGGGGGTGCTCGCGTTATTTAAGCGGGAACGACAAAACGCATAATCTCGCAACTTATAGCGGTTTAGCCATTAAATTCCACCGCCGGCCTCCCTTTATAGCCGGTATTTTTCCACACAAAAAGGCATCCGGCTAAAGGCTGTTTTTCAAGGTCATCAGGCGAAAGGTCCTTTCTTGCCGTAGTGATATACAAATCCTGAAAATCTTCTCCACCAAACGTACACGAGGTAATATTGGCAACAGGCATTGGCAACGTAAATAGTTTTTGGCCTGTTATAGGGTTCCAGCGGCTTACCTGCCATCCATTCCAATGGGCAACCCAAAGCATGCCTTCATCATCTATCGTCATACCATCCGGGTGGCCCTCCTTTTCATCTATTTTAAATGTTGCTCTTTTGTCTGAGATACTTCCTTTCTCATTGTCAAAATTGTAAGCAACAATTGTTTGCGTTGGCGTATCGATATAATAAAACGTACTATTATCAGCGCTCCAGGCCATGCCGTTTGAAATGGAAGTACCTTCAACTTTTTTGGTGACATGATGATTGGCGTCGAGCATATAAAGGCTACCGGCGTTTGGCGTTTCATCAATTGCCATGGTTCCAATCCAAAACCTTCCTGCCGGGTCACATTTGCCATCGTTAAAACGATTAGCGGGTAAACCCGGTTCAGGGTGGGCTATTATGCTTATTTCTTGTGTATGTCTATTAATTTTGGCCAGCCCCGTTTTTAATGCAGCCAGTAAATCCCTATTGGCACAAAGGGTAACTGCACCAACCATTTGATGGGTATGGATAGTTTGGTGCGAATTTGTTTTGGGGTTAAATTCATGTATGTCGCCAACTAAAATATCCACCCAAAGCAATGTATTGGCTTTGGCATCCCAAACCGGGCCCTCACCTAAAAAACAACTATGGTTAACAGCAATTTCTACCATTTTATGCGCATTGTTTTTTTATTTAATGCCGGTTGGTAAAACGCTTACCGATGTCCAGCCGCCATCAACTATTAAACTTTGCCCGGTAATATGCCGGGCCTTGTCTGATACTAAAAACAAAGCAGTTTCAGCAATATCAGTTACCGATGCGGCGCGGCCCATTGGAATTATTTCCGACCATATTCGTTCGTAGTCTGCTTCCTCCATTGTGCGTTCGGTTAATGTGGCGCCTGGGGCAACCGTATTTACATTTATTTTATATGGAGAAAGCTCAACTACAAGGTTTTTGGCGAGCATTTCTAAAGCAGCCTTACTCATTGCATAAGCCGCAAGGCTTTTAAGCGCCTGGTGCCCCACCACCGATGAGGTAAACAGTATGGACCCGCCGCTTTTTTGCAGTTTCATTTTGTTTGATGCCGCCTGCGCCAGGAAGAATGAGCCACCCAGGTTAACCTGCATCACTTTATAAAAGGCTTCGGGCGTATAAGTTTCGAAATCGCCAAATAAGGTAATCCCGGCATTGGCAATTACAATATCCAAATGGCCATATAGTTCAACAGCAGCATCAACCATGTTGTTAATGAATGCCAGGTCGCTGGCATCGCCTGCGAAAGCGGTGCAATTACCGGCGCTATCCGTATTGATTTGTGCTGCTGCTTTTTCGGCAATAGCGGTGTCAATGTCGTTCAACAAAACCGTGGCGCCGCGTTCAGCCAGCAACCTGCATATCTCGAAGCCGATGCCCTGGCCTGCGCCGGTTACGATGGCCACTTTACTTTTAAAATCCATAGCAAATGTTTAATGTGAATCCCGAACTACCTTATCCCCCGAACCGCCGCGCAAAAAGTCCATATCGGCTCCCAAATGCGCTTGCTGCACGTGGTCGATGTAGAGTTTTACATATCCGCGGCTAGCAACCGGCTCCGGCGATACGTATTGGGCTTTTCTTTTAACCAATTCTTCAGCGCTAATGTCAACGTTCAACAACCTGTTCGGCACATCGAGTGTTATTAAATCACCTGTCTTTATCATTGCAAAATCACCGCCGGCTGCGGCCTCGGGCGATACATGCAATACCACGGTGCCAAAACCCGTGCCGCTCATGCGGCCATCGGAAATGCGCACCATATCGGTAACACCTTTCTCCAGCAATTTTTTCGGAATGCCCATATTGCCAACCTCGGGCATGCCCGGGTAGCCTTTAGGGCCAACATTTTTTAGCACCAATACGCTGTTCTCATCAACTTCCAGCTCATCAGTATCTATGCGGGCCTTAAAATCTTCAATATTTTCAAAAACCACGGCTTTGCCGGTGTGCTGCATTAAATGCTTGCTTGCCGCCGATGGCTTAATTACGGCACCGGCTTCGCATAGGTTGCCGGTTAATATTGCCAAGCCGGTTGCAGTGTTAAAAGGCGCATCCACCGTGGTTATCACATCGCTGTTATAACCTATGGCATTGCTGTAGTTTTCAGCAATGGTTTTTCCGTTTGCCGTTATGCATTCGCGGTGTAATATGCCATCCAAAGCCTTTAGCACAACGGGTAGCCCGCCGGCATAAAACAGGTCCTCCATAAAGTATTGACCAGATGGCTGCAGGTTGGCTATCAGCGGGATATTCTCAGAAAGATGATTAAAATCATTCAATTCAAGGTCGATACCAATCCGGCCTGCAATAGCCAGCAAGTGGATTACAAAATTGGTTGAGCCGCCAATGGCAGCATTAACCTTTATCGCATTTTCAAAAGCATTTCGAGTTAAAATATTCGATAGCCTTAAGTCTTCTTTCACCATTTCAACAATACGCAGGCCTGAAAGCTGCGCCAGTACTTTTCGCCTTGAATCGGCCGCCGGGATAGCTGCATTGCCGGGTAATGAAAGGCCCAGCGCCTCCACCATACAGGCCATTGACGAAGCCGTACCCATAACCGCGCAATGCCCCTGGCTGCGGCACATAGCCGCTTCTATCGTAGTCAGTTCTTCCTCAAGTACGTTGCCAAGCCGCACTTCGTCATGATAGCGCCAAACATCGCTGGTGCCAATGCTTTTGCCCCGGTGATTACCCGTCAGCATTGGCCCGCCTGATACTACGATTGTGGGTATATTAACGCTGCAAGCACCCATTACTAACGACGGGGTGGTTTTGTCGCAACCGCAGAGCAATACCACGCCGTCGATTGGGTTTGCCCTTATCGATTCCTCAACGTCCATACTTGCCAGGTTGCGGTAAAGCATTGCTGTCGGTTTTATCAGAGTCTCGCCAAGCGACATTACAGGGAACTCAACCGGGAAACCACCGGCTTCTAAAATCCCGCGCTTAACCGATTCTGCCAACTCCCTGAAATGGGCGTTGCAAGGCGTTAATTCGCTCCATGTATTGCATATGCCTATGATTGGCTTCCCGTTAAATTCATAGTCGGGAATGCCCTGGTTCTTCATCCAGGCGCGGTAGATAAAGCCGTCCTTGCCTTTACGGCCAAACCAGGCCCGGCTCCTTAATTCTTTTTCCTGCATTTTTTAAAAGCTACCGGTTTATTAGCGGTGTTGCCAATGTAGGTAATCTGCAATTGCTTTGCAAACAACACTGTAAAAGATGAATTGATTAAACCAGCTAAAATCCGTGCTTGAAATATATCCGCCAGGAATTCAGCGTGATTCTGTCACCCTGCCGACAAAACTATTCTAAAAGAAAAGACCTCTTTTTCAGGAGGTAGCCAATAAATCGTTTTTTTTTCTAAAATTGCAAAATCAATTTAGCAAGCCCTAAAACGCCGATAATGAAAGACTTTTTTGTATTTCTGTTAGCTGCGTACCGGTAAATCGAACATTACTGGCTTAATGGTAGAGGATATTTCCAACCCGTTTTTTGCAAGCATCGCCAGGCTGATAGAAGACAGGGCCTGTAAAAATGGCTATAAAATAATTTACTGCAGCACTGATAACGACACAGGCAAAACCCAGGACCTGGTCAATATGTTTCGCGACAGGCACGTGGATGGCTACATCATAGCACCACCCGAAGGGATTGAAGACGACTTGAATTCGTCAATAAAAAATGGCATGCCAGTGGTTATGTTCGACAGGCACCTGCCAAAAGTTGATACGGATTATGTGGAAATTGACAACCTTTTCAGCACCTATAATGCAACGCTTCACCTTATTGAACAAGGATATAAAAATATTGC
>JBDUDE010000011.1:0-6141 GCA_040003105.1 Mucilaginibacter sp.
GGGGGTGTATCGCATCCGCATCGTACCTAAGAATGGAGATGGTATTGGCCAACCCGTTCGCTACGATCAAATCAGGCTTGCCGTCGCCATCCAGGTCGCCCGCGGCAACCACTTCAGGATAATTCCCGGTGGAAAAAACAGCCCGGTCTTTGAACGATATTTTTCCTGGCTGGGAAGTGTTGCTTAATATAGAAACCGTTTTATCATCGGAATTAACAACTGCTACGTCAAGCTTGCCATCACCGTCGAGGTCGCTAATGGCTAATGCCCTGGTGCTGTTGCCCGTTGGAAAAAATATTTGTTTACCAAAAGAAATGCTGCCGGGAACGGATGTATTTGGCAAAATAGAAACATTGTTTGTGTTGTATTCGCCCGACATAGAAAGCACAACGTCGGGCTTGCCATCACCATCTATATCGCCTACGCCTATCGCCTGCGGCCAGTTACCCACATTGGGATATGCGCCGGAAGCAAAGGAACTTTTACCCGGTACCGAAGTATTACGAAAGATAGCGACCGAACCGGGTTCATAAGCCCCTGTTACGCCCACCACCACATCGGGCTTGCCGTCGCCATCAAAATCAGCAGCACTTATGGTAACGGGACCGCTGCCTGTTTTTAAATCGAGGTCTTCTTTAGCGAACGAGATATTCTTAACCGGGTTGTTTACAGAACGGTTACGAAAAACTACTACTGTATTATCGTTGATAGCCGCCACAATATCGGGCTTGCCATCGCCGTCAACATCGGTGGTTATGAGCTGGTTTACAGGGGCGTTAAGGCTAATTATAATGGACGGCCCAATTATGATCTTACCTTTTACAGATGAATTTGGAAGTATGGACACGCCATTTAAGCCCCCGAAGCCGACGACAATATCTGGCCGGCCATCACCATTTATATCCGCAATACTGATTGAAATAGGGCCGGAGGGGACAGCAACGTCAACCTTGGCTGCGAAAGACTTAGCGGTTATTGCCCCGGTGGTCGAGATATTCCGGTATAAAGAAATCGTACGCCCGTTAAGGTTTACGACAACAACGTCTGGTTTGCCATCACCATCCAGATCTGCAATGGCAGTCGCTTCGGGGGCGACACCCGCAGGAAGGTCGATTTTTACATCATAATTCACAGGGTTGGGTTTCGACTTGAACGTTGTAACAAAGGGCGCTTCAGCGTATCCCGTAAGATTAAAGGAAGTATTCAATACAGATATAGGCCGATAGGAGGCTCCCGCCGGGACAACGACTTTAAGCTGGGTTTTGGTGGCGGAGTTGACGACAGCCCTGGTAGCACCAAAAAAAGCTATATTGCCACCGGTACTTGTGTTAAAATCAGTGCCTGTAATGGTAACTGTTGTCCCTATTGGGCCATTTTTTGGTGAGAAGGACGTTATTTTTGGCGCAGTGTTAATTATAGGTAATTGAGGGTAATTTTGAAAGACCTTGAAGGAATTGCTGGCAAAGTCAGGCGCGAGCAGTTCAGGCCGGCCGTCATTGTTGAGGTCGCTTAACACTACCGATGTAAGGTACGAATCCGTTAATACTGCCGGGGTCGAAAATGAGATACTGCCCCCAGCGGTTGTGTTGTGCAGTATTTGGATACCTGTACTGCCTGTTAAAGCAATATCAGGCAGGCCGTCGCCATCGATGTCTCCCAGGGTCATAGGCGGATAGCTGGTCAGGTATGACGGGAAATCTTTCGGCATCGCCAAACTGATATTGCCCGGGGCGGATGTATTGCGATATACCGAAATGCCATTGGAGACAATGCCAGTAGTGCTTCCCGGGTTCGAAAGAATAATGTCGGGCTTGCCATCGTTGTCCAGGTCACCCAGGCTGGCCGATACAGGTACCGTTGCCAACGGAGTATATTGATAAGTATCAAACTTTATTTTTCCTTTTGAAGACAAATTCCGGATTATAGTAAAACCCTTATCTGTCAGCAGTAAGTCGGGCAAGCCATCGCCGTCTATATCGCCAATGTTTAGTGACGATGCGCCGGTAGAAAAGTCAAAATCCTGCTCAGTTTTAAATAAAGCTATACCCACGCCGCCGTTGTTCAGAAGGATTGCCAGTGGCTTTTCGATCTCGCTATTTGTTAACAATACAAGATCCGGCCTGCCATCTTTGTCGATATCAGCTATGGCTAAAAAGTTAATGCCCGTGGCGTCAACCTTCTCGCCAATGGTATAATTTAACGGTTGTTCAAATGCAATAGCGCCAACCGTTGATATATTCATCCATACAGTAACCTGGTTAGAATATCCGCTAATTACTACTATATCCGTTAAACCATCGCCATTCAGGTCAGCAACCTGTGCATTCACTGGAGTTGAAACGCTGGACAGGCCTACCGGATCGGCAAATGATTTCACGGAAAAATTCCCTGGTACGGAAACGTTTCGGTAAACCGAAACGGTGTTTTGGTCGCGGTTTACAGATATCACATCGGCTTTCCCGTCGCCATCAATATCGGTCGCCAGTTCCTGTACCGGCCCGTGAAGCGTTGGAAATCCTTGTGGGAGGTCGAAATCTGCTGATGTTATTTCATGTTTCGAGGTTGACGAAATAATAAAGGGAGTAGTTGCATATCCTGTAAGCTGCGACGCCTCATTTAGCACAGAAACAGGTTGGTATGTCGCCCCGGCTGGCGCCAGCACCGTTAGTTTATTTGATGTCGCTCCGGTAACTTTAGCTTTAACTGCGCCAAAGTATACAACATTGCCCGAAGGTGTCGCGTTAAAGTTTTTGCCATTGATTACTACTGTTGACCCAATAGGACCCGATGCGGGCGAAAAGCTTGTGATTAAAGGTGATTGAGCGCAAAGCTTTGTCGCAAACAAAAATAAAAATATGGCAACAAAGCCTGGTTTCCTATATAACAAAAAGTACATCTGTCTGTACTTTGTTTTTCCCGGGCAAATTTTCAGACTAAAAGCAGCATAATTATTCATATTTTATCTCGAGTGACCTGTTTAACTTATAGATCGAAAATCAATTGCTACTTTACCAGGAATTGAAATAATTCCGAATCCGAAGTATTGCCGGCAAAATCCCTGGTAACAACTTTCCAGTAGTAAGTACTTCCTGAAACTACGACCACGTCATTAAGAAAGCTATCCGCAATCTTATCTTTTAAAAGCCCCGGCGACTTTGTTGTTCCAAAATAAACATCATAATTGCTTATTGAACCGATAGTAACAGCGCTGCCTTTCCACGTAAGGTTAACCTTGCCCAACGGTGTGTCTAAAATTTGTCCAAGTGTTGGTGAGCTGATTGCTGCCGGAAACGGGGCATAAGTTGTTACTCCTTTGCCCGCATTATAAAATTTCCAGGTGTCGGTTTCGGCCGTTGAGCTAGTTTTTACAGAACGGGATACAACGTACCAGGAATACGGGGTATTTCGTAACAAAGTGATCGTAAACTGTGTGGCGGTGGTAGTTTGAATAGTTATGTTACCGGTAAGCAGATTTTTAAGATACAGGTCATAACTGTCGGTGTTTGTTGCCGCTGTCCACATAAAAGTAAGGGCGCTTTCAGTATCAGAAATAATATTGCCATTAGTACAAACCGCATCCTGATCCGGAAAGGTTAATAATGCTCTAGATGGAGAAGGTTTAGGAGCGGGATTATTTTTTTTTCCGCCGCAACTTCCCAAAATTATAATCATCAACATGAGTGCTATCTGCTTTTTCACTGGTATCCTATTTTAAAATTTGAACCAAATTGTCTTTCAGTAAACTTAAAGAAATAAATCTGATGAAAGGGATGATTTAATAAGTTAACGGCTAATTTATCGTCGCATCTCCAGTCTAAGCCTAAATTATGATATTCAATTACGCCCACCTGACCGGCCATGCAATTTTAAATGGCGTTTTGACACTTGCGGGTGCTTTTGATTTTCCTTTCCAGGCAGTACCCCATGCTGCCGCAAGAGTTCCCTTTTTACGCTGCCGCACAGTCTCCCGGCTTGTGGCCCGCAGACAGGTCTCAAAGCGACAAGTTGCAGGTACTCGCTGCATTCTCGCGATAGAGGAGAAGGAGTTTGCTGATATGAATCCTTATCAGTAGCTTTGTGTTATTGGATAATGAGATAAAACAAAGACTTCTATTATTATGAGTGAAAAAGACTTGCAGATACTGATAGAACTAGCTAAGAAGTTAGAGAAGGGCCTAACAAAAGAAGAGGCACTTAGGTCATTTGTTGCTGCAGGTATATTGGATGAGGCCGGTAACTACACACAGCCTTACCAAGAGCTCGGGAAAATCGAAGCTTAGCATTATGTATGACAGCCGACCCAACCTTGTCATAGGCTTTCATGGCTGTGATCGCGAGACCCGCGACAAGCTGTTACAAAGTCCTGATCAAATTAAGAAAAGTGAGAAGCCATACGACTGGCTCGGGCACGGCGTGTACTTTTGGGAATACAACGAAACGCGCGCATTGGAATGGGCTGAAGACTACGTTAAGCAAAAAAAGGTGAAGGAAGCCGCTGTAATCGGCGCGGTGATTGACCTTGGAAATTGCTGTGATCTTTTGGATAGCAAACACATAGAGGTTGTTGCCGCTTATTATACGCTTATGAAACTTTCCAATGATGCGCTTGGTAAGCCGATGCCTGAAAATACCGATGTAAAAGGCGACTTACACAAAAATAAGCTAAAACGGGAATTGGACTGCGCAGTAATCGAGTTCATGAATGAGCGGGTATTCGCTTTACATCAAAAATTCGCAAAGGACGGGCACACCAATATTAAGCTTTTTGATTCGGTTCGGGGAGCATTCCTGGAGGGCGGAGAAGCCTTCCCGGGTTCCGGTATTGAACGAAAAAGCCATATCCAAATATGCGTACGCAACTCAAATTGTATCCTTGGATTTTTTCTTCCCAGGAAAGAGGTTGATTTCGTCAAAATACTCCGTGATGAATACACGCGTAAAGCATTGTGATACTTTCGCTCACTCTATATGTTATGTAATAAATCCCTGCTAAAACTGTCGACAATCCCCTTCTCGCGCTATGCAGCGCACAAGCCCACAGAGGTGGGTATTAATCCGCCGCGCTTAGCTATCCAGCCCACAAAGTTGTACCACCCCTGCTGTCCGAGTTTGCAAACTTCGGACGACTATACCAGGGACAAAACCTATTCGCCCCAATTTTTAATTCCTAAATTTAACACTACCTTTCCTAAAAATCCGTACGCGCTTTGCAAGACCTTGTAACTACAGTCAAACCACCAAAAAGAGTACTTGTTGCAGGTATTATTATAGCTACCATATTCTCAGTGGTACTTTACAACCTGTTGCTTTGGGCGCAACTAGGTCTTTGGAGCGGTATCATCTGGTCACGGCTTATTTATTGGGCCGAGGTTCTTTTTTTATGGTGGTACGCCGCGCAATATGAACATCAGCCCTTAATAATCTGGAAGGAAAAGCAATCGGGCATAAAATTCATTTTATTATGGACTGTCTTACTGTTTTTATTAATTGTGGCGGCCAATCTTATATCAGCTGTCACAACACTGCTGGGGTATCATGAAAATAAAGAAATGCTCCGCCAAATTTCCCGGTTTATAACCGGCCGCTATGTTTTAATTGCATTTATATCAATTACCGCCGGCGTAACGGAAGAAATAATTTTGAGGGGCTATATCCAAACCCGCTTGGCGCTATTATTTAAAAATCAATATATTCCGGTTGTAATTTCAGCCATGTTATTTTCCGGCTTGCACTATGTTTACCATAGCCCGCGCGAGTTTATCTTTACATTTTTAGGCGGGATGATTTTCGCCATGCACTACAAAAAATATGGCAACCTAAAGCCACTTATCATCGCACACTTTTTGATCGACTGGGTCGCTAACACCTGTTTACACTATTTTGTATAGTAACAATATCCGCTTCTCTCTCCCTGCCCGCCCGGACATCCCAGCCCCAAATTGCAACCTCCGGCAGCAGCAGCGGTGAAGCCTGAATTACGGCATTCAATTGCGGCGCGTGTGCATTCGATTTTGAATGGTGTTTTCAGCAAGAGTTACTACTTTTTATTTTCCTTTCCAGGCAGTACACCCGTGTCCAGGTTAACCGGTTCCGGGTAACCTTTTCCCTGCAGGGCGGCTATCGGGACATCTATTTGTTTTT
>JBDUDE010000692.1:0-1854 GCA_040003105.1 Mucilaginibacter sp.
CCTGGTTCTAACGGACGAAACTCAAACGTGCCATCAAAATCAGTTGATTTCTGCATGATAACCTTGTCTGGTTTTTGAAATGCTAAAATTGCCATTTATATCCTTTATTTATTGTTTACTTAATAATAGATTTGAGACGTGAGCTATGAGATGTGAGACTTAAAAACTTGTCCCCGGCATTCATAGGTCCTATCTAAAACCCTCTTTATTTTACTTATGTATAAAATCAGATATGAGATTTGACGTTTTGTCTCAAATCTCATATCTAAAATCTCAAATCTTATTTTGAGTACAACTCGACGATAAGGTTTTCCTTAATGTTTTCAGGAATCTCATCGCGGTTTGGATAGTTAAGGAATTTGCCTGTTAAATTGGCAGCATCCCACTCCAGCCAGCTGTATTTGTTAATTCTGCGGCCGGCTACCGAATTTGTAATTGACTCAAGTGATTTTGATTTTTCGCGAACTGCAATAACATCGCCTGCTCTTAATGCGTATGATGCAATGTTTACGACCTCGCCATTAACAGTGATGTGCTTGTGGCCAACTAACTGGCGTGCACCTGAACGGGTTGGAGATATACCTAAACGGTAAACTGCATTATCTAAACGGGCTTCTAAAAATTTCAGCAGGTTTTCGCCTGTGATACCTTCTTTAGCCGAAGCACGGTGAAACAGGTTTTCGAACTGACGCTCTAACACACCATAAGTGTATTTAACTTTTTGTTTCTCCATCAACTGGGTTGAATACTCTGATTGCTTTCCTCTTCTTTTGGAAGCACCATGCATGCCCGGTGGGTAATTTTTTCTTTCCAGCGCTTTATCCGGACCAAAGATTGGTTCACGGAAACGGCGCGCAATTTTGGATTTTGGTCCTGTATATCTAGCCATTTTTGTGTGGTTTTTAAAGTATCAAACAGCCCGCAGCTGTCGAATCTTAGCTTTAAAAAAATTGTTAATTAAACTCTTCTCCTTTTTGAAGGGCGGCAACCGTTGTGCGGAAGCGGTGTAATATCTTTTATTGTAGTTACCTCGATGCCTGCAGTTTGCAAAGTACGGATTGCAGATTCGCGACCGGCACCAGGGCCTTTCACAAATACTTCAACCTTGCGTAAGCCTAAATCATAAGCTACTTTACCGCAATCAGATGCAGCCTGGCCGGCAGCATACGGGGTATTCTTTTTTGAACCTTTGAAACCCATTTTACCTGCAGATGACCATGAAATAGCCTGGCCTGTTTTGTTGGTAAGGGTGATGATGATGTTGTTAAAAGTAGCGTTGATGTGTGCTTCGCCAACCGACTCGACAATTACAATACGCTTTTTGGTTACTTTTTTAGCTTTAGCCATTTTTTCTTTAATGTTTGAACCAATGAATTACTGAATTAACGAATAATCCGGACCCATTAGTAAGTTATTTAATCAGGTAATCCTAATGACGAAAGAGCGGAAACTAATTCTGCCCTTTTATCATTAATCACTATTTAGTAGCCTTTTTCTTGTTAGCAACCGTCTTACGTTTACCTTTACGGGTACGTGAGTTGTTTTTGGTACGCTGGCCACGCAAAGGCAAACCTTTACGGTGACGTGTACCACGGTAGCAACCTATATCCATTAAACGCTTAATGTTAAGCTGAACTTCTGAACGCAACGAACCTTCAACTTTTATCTGGTCGTTAATTATACCACGGATGGTAGCTAATTGCTCATCATTCCATTCCTGAACTTTGGTATCAAAATCAATGCCAGCTTCAGTCAAAATCCTTTGAGCTGTTGAGCGGCCTATGCCGTAAATGTAGGTGAGGCCTATCTCGCCTCTTTTATTCTTTGGTAAATCAATACCTGAAATCCTTGCCA
>JBDUDE010000247.1:0-1851 GCA_040003105.1 Mucilaginibacter sp.
CTGCCTTGTAACAAGTTTAACTTGCCGGTTTCCTTATTTATTTTGTAGATAAATATACTGTCGCTATCCTGGTTGGCAACTACTAAAAAGTTCCCGTTCGGGTCAACTGCAAAATCGCGCGGATTTTTGCCGAAGGTAGAAATCTGGTCTACCTGGCTAAGTTCTCCGGTCTCTTCATTTATTGCGAACGCTGTGATGGTATTGGTTTCCAACCTGTTTGATGCATACAGGAATTTACCATCGGGCGTAATATGCACGGCAGCGCCCGCTGTCTGGCCCTTAAAGCCAGGCGCCAAAAACGATATGGTTTGTTTCTCTTTCAGCTTACCGCCGTCATAATCGTATACATGTATGTTCGAACCCATTTCGGTTAACAGATAAACGCGTTTTTTATCGTTCGAGAAAACAAGATGGCGTGGCCCATCACCGGGTGTTACACTAACAAACGGTATTTTTGCATCAGTTAAAGGACTTTCCTTGCCCGGGCGATAACGGGTTATATGCAACTTATCGGTACCTAAGTCCGTGTAAAGCACATATTTTTCATCTGGCGATAACACAGCGGTGTGCACGTGAGCAGCTTCCTGGCGCTCTTTGTTTACACCATGGCCGTCATCATGCATGGTTTGTATGCCATTGGCTAATGAACCGTCTTTATTAATGGGCAGCACAGCGATGGTGCCGCTACTGTAGTTGGCTATAAATGCATTTTTCTGATCTTTATCAACCGAAATATAACATGGGTCTGCCCCCAGCGAAGATTGTTTGTTTATAAATTCCAGTTTGCCAAGCCTGGCGTTAAACTTAAATGCACTTACTTCGCCCTTTTTGCCGTCCTCGTTTACCGCGTAAACAAATTTGTTATCGTCGGTAACAGTTAGGTACGATGGGTTGCTCACATCGTCAATTTCACTCAAATATTCAAGCCGGCCTTTTTCGGCATAAAAGCGGTATACATAAATGCCTTTGCTTTTGCCTTTGGTGTAAGTGCCAATCAGCAAATCAAAAGTTGTTGGCGGCCCTTTCTTTTTTTGGGCATAAATAAGCACCGGGAACAGTAGCACAATCAGTAGCAGGAATTTTCTCATCGTTTAGAAATGAATTGGTAATTAGATTGCAAGATAGCAATTAGTGATTAGAGGTTGGAGATTAGAGACTAGTTTTTATGCCGACAATTCGATTTCAACCGGCATTATTCTCAAAAGTGTTGAATTGTTAAAAACTACCTGGTACTATTTTCCGTAAAATAGTAAAATTCGCATTATTGAAAACAGTTATAAAACTAAAATACATTCATTTTTGTCCGTCGTGCGGCGATGATTTCACTTGCAAAAAGCATCGGGGCTGGTTTTTCAGGTTTTTCCTTTTCTTTCTCGACATAAGAAAGTATTACTGCACTTCTTGCCGTAAGACCTATATCGTACAAAAAAGATTCGTACAAAAGGCTGCATAGCGATCCGTTTTTTCACCCCGTCTTTTTTTTATGTTCAATATTTGGCAGGAATGCAGTAAAAATACCAATCAGCGGTAAAAACGCGCAAATTTTAAACACGAACTCAATGCTGGTCATATCAGCAACCTTACCCAATACTGCCGAGCCAAGGCCGCCCATGCCGAAAGCAAGTCCAAAAAACAATCCCGCAATTAAACCTACTTTGCCCGGTACCAAATCGGTCGCGTAAACCAATATAGCCGAGAATGCCGACGACAGGATAAGGCCGATGACCACAGATAAAGTTGCCGTCCAAAATAACGAAACATAGGGCAGTAGCATGGTAAACGGCGCCACGCCCAGTATCGAAATCCAGATGATATACTTGCGCCCAAAGCGGTCGCCCAGCGGGCCGCCAA
>JBDUDE010000908.1:0-1847 GCA_040003105.1 Mucilaginibacter sp.
GGTATTTATGTGATTGGTTTTTACTACCCGGTAGTTCCGCAGGGCAAAGCGAGGATACGGGTGCAGATATCTGCCGCGCATGAACCGGAGCACCTGGATAAGGCCATTGCAGCGTTTAGTAAGGTTGGGAAAGAATTGGGGGTGATAAAATAGTACGTATAAATTTTTTATATTTGTACGTATAAATTTAAGCAGATGAAATTAACGCTAAATATTGAACCAGGATTAATAAACCGGATCAAGGACGTTGCAAAAAAAAGAAACACCAGTGTTTCAAAAATTGCTGAAAATATTTTCAGGAAAGAGATATCTATTGAAAGCGAACCATTTCGTATAAAAACAGAAAATGAGTTATCAGACTGGATAAAAAGTTTGGTTGCTGTAGAGCAGGCTGTACCTGATTTTGATCATAAAGCCGAATATGGTAATCACCTTGAAGAGAAATACGGAAAATGAAGAAAGTATTTATCGATAGTGATATAATGCTCGATGCAACTTTAAAAAGAGAACCCTTTTATCTATTCGCTGCTAATTTGTTAGAATTATGCTATGAGTCGCATTTTAAAGCAGTAACATCGCCTACCGCTTTTATCAATACTCATTATTTTCTAAACAAATTTGCTCCATTAACAAAAATGCAGTCGTTAAAAAAGCTGCGATTAATTGTATCAATAGCCGAAGTTAATGAAACTATTATTGATTTAGCCTTTAACAGCGCTTTTGTTGATTTTGAAGATGCAGTGCAATTTTATACCGCTAAAAGCGCAGGGGCTGATATAATCATTACGCGAAATGTTAAGGATTACAAAGATTCCACCATACCCGTATTAACAGCCGAACAATTTTTAAGAACATTATAATGCAAGCCCAAATAGACCAATATACCGCCGAGATAAACGCCTTCTCCCCTGCCAATGCAGATGAGCTGGAAGTGTTCCGGATAAAATTTTTAGGCACCAAGGGAATTATTAAAGACCTGTTTGAGCAATTCAAATCTGTCGGCCCCGAAGAGAAACGCACTTTCGGTAAAGTGCTTAACCAGTTTAAACAACTGGCCGAAGCAAAATATAACGAACTAAAAGACGCCACCGACTCCGGACTTAAGACTCAAGACTTAAGACTTGATTTAACTTTACCAGGCGATGGCTTTGCTGTGGGCTCACGCCACCCATTGTCGTTGATCCGTACCGAAATCATCGACATTTTTAAACGGCTGGGTTTCGTGGTAGCCGAAGGGCCGGAGATCGAAGATGACTGGCATAACTTCTCTGCATTAAACTTCCCGGAAGAACACCCCGCGCGCGATATGCAGGATACCTTCTTTATCAAAAAGAACAGTGGTAAGGATGATATCGCCCTGCGTACACATACCTCATCGGTACAGGTGCGTATGATGGAGAATGGCAAACCGCCTTTCCGCGCTATTATGCCGGGCCGGGTTTATCGCAACGAGGCCATATCGGCGCGTGCGCATTGCTTTTTTCACCAGGTGGAAGGTTTGTATATTGATGAGAATGTTTCTTTCTCTGATTTAAAGCAAACACTTTACCACTTTGTGCAGGAACTTTACGGCGAAGGCACCAAGGTGCGTTTCCGCCCGTCGTACTTCCCGTTCACCGAGCCATCTGCAGAGATGGATATATCATGTACCATTTGTAAAGGCAGCGGCTGCAACATGTGCAAGTACACCGGCTGGGTGGAGATTTTAGGCTGCGGCATGGTTGACCCTAACGTTTTGGAGAACTGCGGCATTGACAGTGCTAAGTTTACCGGCTTTGCTTTCGGCATGGGCATAGAAAGAATTGCCAACTTAAAATATGTTATACGTGATCTGCGTTTATTCTCTG